>JAITBS010000342.1 GCA_031283515.1 Planctomycetaceae bacterium | reverse complement strand
AAAATAATTTGTACAACTTTTCGATAAACATGTTGCAAGATTAGTCGTGTATTGATTAAATCTGGATACTACGTTACACTTGTTCATGTGACAATCCTTTGTCATAGATCAGTCGCTTTATGGAAAAAAAGTTAACCGAACGGGTTCAAACAACAAACAATATTGTACATAAATACAAACCCTCTTAAATGCCTATTTTTGGGGGAAAGAACAGTTATTAAAGGAGATCAAATAATGGATAATAATAATAATAAAACAGAACAAAAAATAAAAAATTTTGTTAATAACTTTTCGAGACGCAACTGCTTGAAATGGGGAGTGATTGGCGTATTGGTGGCATTGCCTTTTGGGGTTCATCTGTTTAAGAAAAAAAGTAAATCATTGCCTACAGTAAATGAATATGAAATTGTAATTAAAAAACCTGTTGGAACTGAAACAGATTTCTTCTTGCCAAGTAAGAACACAGAAGATAGAAAATTACTTGGAATGGAAACCTCTACACTCGGTGATGTAGAAATCTCAGAAATTGTTTTTAGTCAGGACTTTGAAAATTCATTTACGATTAGGATTATCATGAAATTCGTCTCTCAAGTTCCCAATCCAAATAGGAATTATAAATTTCAACTTATTGCTTACAATAAGGATGGAAATGGAGTTGCCTATATTGATGGTACAACAAAAGATTTAAGAACAATAGATTTAGATATAAAGAAGAAAAATTCAAAATCAAAATTAGTACGTGAAAGTAAGACTAGACCAGTCTATTCACTGGATATTGATATCAATCGTAAAGAGTATTTATCCATAGAATATATTTTGCTTTCTTGCGAATGTACAGGGGATAATAACTTTGTTAAAATTTAACACCGTGTATCTTTTTTAATACAAAATTTAATGTATCTATTCAGTAGTGATTTTATTTTTATGGTAAACAATATTTTTACAGTAGGCGATCTTTCACCGAAAGGTTGTAACGGTTAATCTGTAATGATGACAGGTTTTGCTGTTCGTAAAGAGAGGTTACCTACTGAATAGATATAATTTAATATTATCGTTTCATTTGTTACGTCGTTTTTAATGTTCGTTTAAATATCGAACAAATATAAAGAATGACATAACATTATCAATATCAATATGTTATGACAATTTATTAAGATTTTATTGTGTTTATTGTATTTGATAAAACTATCACTATCAAACAAAATCATTACAATGCCCATGAACGGTTACTTTTTTTAGGAGAAATAACAATGGAAAATGATTCTAAAAATGTAGAAGTTATTCCCGAAGACAAATCGTCTTGGATAACACGCCGTAAAATGTTTCAAATCACGGCGGTTGGTGTTTTGGTCGCCGTAACAGGATTACAGATCGTTTACCGAAGATCAAAATCCTCAAACGCATTGGCTCCAACTGAGATATCCATCGACGGTCCATTCAAAGAATACGGTAATTTTCGACCAAAAGATTTAGGACGTGAAGATTTAAATAAACTTGCTTCAGATTTCAAATTAGAAACATTAATCCTTGACGAGGGAAAATATCACGATAATGTAATGATTGCTTTTACCTTCACAGGAAAAGAAAGCCCTAATCGTAAAATGAAAATTTTTCTGACGGTCTATGATAAAGAGGGAAAAGTAATAGGTGGAGCTGAAAATATTTTTGATGATCCGAGAATTATGGCAAAAGAAGAGTTTTTTATAAGTAAACGAAGGGTTCTTCATTCGTCAACTGCGACTTTAACTGCAAGACTTATTGAAAAAGTGAATATTACTCAAATAAGCCGAATAGATGTCTTGGCATCGGAAATACCAAGACTCTGACTGCTAATATATTTTGAAAAAACGAAAATCAGTCATTTTTATAACACCTGAAAATAAAAAGACTTATAAAATATCAACAATCTACATGGAATGGGATTGCTCCCTTTCACAGCATAATTATGTATTTTATTCCAGATTTTTGAGTTGTTTTTTAGCATCCGTAACAAATGGGCTGCCGGGGTAATCTTTGATCAATGAACGGAGATATGCTTGGGCGGCATTTTTGTTTCCAGCCTTTTCTTGGGCTTCGGCAGCAACCAATAAAAGTTCATCAATATACGGAGAGTTCGGGTTCAATGATAATTGTCTGTCGGCAAGAGCCGCCGCTTGAGGATATTTTTCACGCCCAACCCAATATCTCGCCATCAACAACGAAATAAATCCCTCATAAGATGCCGCCGGATATTCGCGTTGCCAAGTCCGAATCGCCTCAATCACCCGATCATAATTCTTTTCCCGCAAAAATGTCTCAACACTTCGACTCGCAGAACCTTGTAACGCAACCTGTTCTGTATATTGAAAATGCCCTTCATCTTTTACTTCGTTTGCTTTTATCAAAGCTTGTTGAGCTTCCACACCTTGACCAATCTCCGCAAGATATTCTCCCTTGACCCGATAAAACGTACAAATGGACTGACTTTTACCGTTTTTTGAAACTTTTTTTTCTGCGGACTCGATGAATTTTTTAGCAGCCGTTTTGTTCAGCATATCAAGCGATACGTCCGCCGCCAACGCATAACATTCAGCAGCAAAATCGTTGAACATCAATTTTTGAGCCGCTGCAACATAAATTTGACCAGCCAGTTTCCAATCAAGCAGGTAATCCCGCGCAATTTCTCCCGCAAACAAAGCAAGTTTGTAAATAGAATTATCGCCCTTAAAATTCGGATTGTCCGCCAATGCCGACCGAACAGTTTCCGCAATGAGCCGACGGTATTTCGTAACTTGTTCAAGTTTGACAACATCTTGCCGTTGTGGAGTTTGCGGTTTTGTTTTGGGGTTCTTTTCTTTGTCCGTTCCTTCCATCATCGCGTTTTCATCGGCAATTAATTCTGCTTCTGTCGGGTTCAGAATCGAATCAATTTTCGCACGATAAACTTCAATTAATTGGAGCAATGAATCTGCGTCAAGTTTTGTTGTTTCGTATTTTTCCAAAACAGTCAGATATTGATTTAGGGTTGGTGGATTTTTGGGGTCTGCCGGAATTGCCGGTTGGTCAATTTCAATTCGGTTTATTGCCGAAAGATGTTGCGAAGCAGTATCCGAAACCAGTTCAACAGAATAAATCCCTGGTTTAAGATAAATATGATTTGGTGAAGGTTCTTCACTGGTTTGACCATCACCAAAAGACCAAATCAATTTCCCTCGTGCGGCAAGTCCTGCCGATCTATTCTGAAACTGTACGGAAATTAGCGGCTGATCGTTGTCCGGTAAGGGAACACTTCCAACAACCTGATACACAAAATCCGGCGAACCGGATTTGTTGGCAAAACTAACAGCTCCAGCCGGAACACGAACAATATTATTGTTTTGAAAAGCCTCTTCAGGAATTAATGTTAATTTTTTTGGTTTTTCCTCTGGGTTCAGTTCCCAAACAACAATCATACTGGCATTTTCATCACCGGTAGCATGATAATATTCGAACTGATGTTTACCTTGAGCAAGGTTTATAAATTTAATAAGTTCCGGTCTTGCTTGTCCGGATCGTCCATGCCGGCCAGGATGTGAGGCAACAACCTTACCGTCGATTAAAAGAAAACTACAATGATGGGAAGATGTAAGCAAGGCGTATTTTCCTCCAACTGTAACGTTTAAATTACCGGAATAGCGTGTGAGAAATGGTTCGCGGCGCAGAGTGAAGGGATTATAACCGTGGTGTACATTTTTAACATAATCCGCTCCGATTGGTTTTTTCGACAGTTCAAAGGCTTTTTTAACAGCGTCAAAATCATCCATATTGAAATGGCTTTCGAGATGCCGAGTTTCCATGAGCAGACCATCCGTGTTTGTCCACGCAGGAACTTGAACATTGTTTGGCGATTTATCCTCAGGAACACCGTAATAAATGTTATAAGAATTGATTTTGTCTTCTGTTTGTATTGCCAATCGGCAAAAGTCACCGGGACCGAGTTGAAGGATTTTGAACGGAACCGGTTTTTTGGAACGAGTTGTTACAAGAACTGTTTTTCCGGCGTTTTCTATCCGCGAATCAACATTTTTCGACGCAAGATTGATAAGCCCTTGATGCAGGAACTGCGTAACAATTACATTTTTCCCGCTCGGCGCATCAACTTCCCGCATGGCAAGATAGAAACCGCCGGCAATATTATAAGATTGTGCCGTCACCACAGTTTGAGTAAACAGGAACAGAACAAAAAATAAACTTCGTAACATTGGGAAACTCCTCAAAAAAGTTTTAAACAATTTGTAATTATTCAATGGAATTTTCATATTAATTTATTTACAAATGAAAATCAAAAGGTAGGTAACTTTTTTCCGAAAAGTTATCTATAAAAATTTTACAGAATAATTACAAAAATAAAATAGGTAGTAACTGTTAATTTTGGTAATATATCAGTGGAATATTTTTGAATTTGTTTACAGTTGGCAATTACAAGGTAGGCGACCTTTCGCCGAAAGGTTTTCACCTATGGCCGCAACGGTTGGTTTTGTTATGGTGTTGTACACAGTTGGTTTTTCATTTCCGTCCATAAACAGGGGCAAGTCGGCTATCGCCGTATTGTTTAAAATGTTTCTGCGAAACATTGCCTACCTTTTTCGCTTTTTCGGTGTTTCAAATAAAAATTCCACTGAATATATTAATAACGATTTATAAAATTTAAAACAAATCCAATTCTCACTTCAATAGCACTGTCGGTGAATTTTTTTATTTCTGCAAGTATAAATACATAAAATATGAATTTTAGGAAAACAAAAAAATATAAAATCCAACGTTTAAGTAAAATTTTATTTTTCCTAAATTCTCTTTCTTTGAAACAGACCACATTGTCAGTGCGTTATAAAATTTTATCGACAGTGACATTCATTTTAGAGATACGACTTATCGTGTTGAATGACGGCAAAAAGTCACCCGAATTTGCACCGAAATGAGGGTTGGTCGATCAAAAAGATTAGTGAAAAAGTCGGGATTTCATTAAGATACGCCTCCAAGTTACTCAAGGAAGATTATCAACTTAGAAGTGAAGAAATCCCTGATTTTCATGGGTCAAACTGATTTCTTTCTGTTCAAGAATAAGAACTAAACAGAACTTAAAACCGGAATATTCTTTACAAACCAAACCGAATCAGAATAAAAATATATGGACACTAGACCTCTCTATTGTTCATGAACAGGCAATGCAGTACAGTTTCAAAAAATCAGCCGGAATGAAAGAATCTCAATCGGAAAAAATGAAAATATTTTACTGCCAAACAGGAAAAATGGTATAAAAATAATAGATAACTCCTTAGATATCAAATGGTTACATCTTTTTTCAAAAAAAACAAAAAAATCTCTGAAAATAACGATTTTAGTCTTGCGGAGTTTTGGGAAAAATATTAAAATTACGCCCGTTGTTTGGACGATAACGGTTATATCGTTTTTACTGCCGCCAGAACGAGTCGGAAGTATTAGTACACTAGAGAGGTCTAGTGTCCCCCTACTTTCCGGTTAAGTTCCGCGTGTGCTGATTTTTGGCGGCGGATTTTGTACGGAATTAACTAGGGATTGG
>JAITBS010000332.1 GCA_031283515.1 Planctomycetaceae bacterium | reverse complement strand
AATGATTATACATCCGCTTGCAACACTATCAACTATCCACTCTCCACTATCAACTACTTCATGAGGTTATTCGCAAGTTGCCGACGGTTGATTTGGTAAGTCCGACCGATTTTGTGTTTTCCATTACCACCCGTAAACAGACAACAACCAGCGAGTACGCCATTGCGGCGTTTCGGCGAAATGACGCCTGCATACGGAATCGGGGCGTCAACCTACGGAATCTGGGCGTCAACCTTTCGGCGGGTAGTCAACCTTTCGCCGAAAGGTCTTAAACAATACGGCGATAGCCGACTTGTCCCTGTTTACAGCCGGCAAAAACCAGTTGGCAATTACCCAAAACTAGTTAGCAATTGGCAAAAACCAATTGGCAATTACTAAAAACCAGTTGACAATTGTCTAAAACCAGTTGACAATTGCCTAAAACCAGTTGACAATTATCTAAAACCAGTTGACAATTGCCTAAAACCAGTTGACAATTGTCTAAAACCAGTTGACAATTGTCTAAAACCAGTTGACAATTGCCTAAAACCAGTTGACAATTGCCTAAAACCAGTTGACAATTGTCTAAAACCAGTTGACAATTGCCTAAAACCAGTTGACAATTGTCTAAAACCAGTTGACAATTGCCTAAAACCAGTTGACAATTACCAAAAACCAGTTGGCAATTGCCTAAAACCAGTTGACAATTATCTAAAACCAGTTGACAATTGCCTAAAACCGGTCGGCAGCCGACAAAAACCGGTCGGCAGCCGACAAAAACTGGTCGGCAGAGAACACAAACCGGTCGGCAGGCGACACAAACTGGTTGACAGAGAGCCAAAACCAGTTGGCAGGCGACACAAACCGGTCGGCAGAGAACCAAAACCAGTTGGTAAACAGAAAAAAAACAGTCCGCAGATGACGCAGATTAACGCCGATGATTTTTCTGCGACCATCTGCGAAATCTGCGGACTAAGACGACACGGATTAACGCCGATGATTTTTCCGCGACCATCCGTGAAATCTGCGGACTAAGACGACACGAATTAACGCCGATGATTTTTCCGCGACCATCCGTGAAATCTGCGGAACAAAACAGGCGGTTCCAAAATTCATTTCAAACCGGCAACGATTTCTGCAACTTTCCGGCATCGTTTTTTAATTTGTTCCCAATTTCCTTCGGTGATATCGGTTTTGGAGGCGATCCATGTTCCGCCGCACGCCAACACGGTTGGGGTTGCAAGATATTCCGCCAAGTTCGATTCGGAAATACCGCCGGTTGGTATGAATCGGATGCCGGTGTGGGAATAAGGAGCGGAAAGTGCTTTGAGCATCGAAATTCCACCCATCGCTCCAGCTGGAAAAAATTTCAGGATGGTAAAGTTCATTGCCAACGCCGATTCAATCTCGCTTGGTGTGCAAACACCGGGAACGAATGCCCATTCCAATGATTCCGCCAAATCAATAGTTTCGGCATTGAGTCCCGGAGCCACTCCAAATTTGGCACCGGCATGAATAGCGTCATGAATATTAGTTGGCGTCAAAACTGTTCCGGCACCAACACAGAGTTCCGGTCGTTTTTCGACAAGTGTTTGAATAACTTCCGCAGCGGCAGGAGTGCGGAATGTAATTTCCACCAACGGCAAACCGCCTTCAAGCAACGCATCCGCCAACGGCAACGCCAAGGAAATATCCTCAATAGCAATCACCGGAATAACCCGATATTTCTCAATCGTTTCAAAAATAATGTGCATAATTGTTGTGAAGAACCGCAAAGTTCAAAAAAAAAAGTTAAATAACAAAGGTTAAATGTTTGAATGTTTGCCAGACATTTTCCTAAAAATTGAGTGAAAAAATTTGACAGGTATTTTACCTTCTCCATAAGATCGGTTGCAAGTACCCGTAACTTTTTAAGAGACACAATATTAAAAGTATTTATTCAGTAGTGATCTTATTTCGGTGTCCGGCAATGTTTCGCCGAAAAGCAGCAACAGCTGATAATGTTTCCATTTACGTCCGTAAACAGCTGATGCAGCGTTTCGGCAAAAGTCCGCCTGCCTCCTGAACTGTAACTGTTGGAAAAATAATTTTTCAAGACGTTACCGCAAAAACGATACATTAACCTTGTCATCATTTGGTTTTTTTGATAACCCAATGACCGTACAATTTTCTTTTTACTCAATTTAAATAACAAAACAACTAATTGTTGGCAAGGTAATGTATAGAGGACTGTAAGTAAAAACTTTTCGGAAAAAAATTGCCGACCTCTTGATTACTTACCTTTTTTGTGTTATCTATGGAATTTAATAATAGGTCATCGAAATATTGACGTATTGTTCTCAATATTATTGTAGTTTAATCCTACTCCTCCAACCCTAATTTATTTCCATGCCAACACAACAAATTGACAAGAATTTTTTGAACTGGGCAATTCAAGACGGAGAAAATCCGGCTTCGCAATGTGCTTGTGGTTGTGACGAAAAATCCGCAAAATTGTGGAATGCCAAAATGGTAACTCTTCGCCGTGAAACCGTACAAAAACCAACTATCTTTATTGGAATGGGAACTTGCGGTTTTGGTGCCGGTTCCCATTTTACTCTCGCCGAAATCAAAAAATATTTGTCCGAAAAAGGAATGGACGCTGATATTGTTGAAGTCGGTTGTATTGGACTTTGTGCTATGGAACCTCTTGTCGATGTGCAACTGCCGGGTCGAACCCGATTAATGTTCCAAAATGTTACAAAAGATAAAGTTGCCGGATTGCTCGATGCAGTTTTTGCCGGAGAGATACCGAAAGAGCTTGTTATGGGACAATTTCGCACTCCCAATCAGCAATCTTGGGAAGGTGTGAAATTTCAGGACGAACACCCATTCTTCGGTCCGCAAACCCGATGGGTCTTGAAAAACTGCGGAGTGATCGATCCGGCGCAACTCGAAGAATATCTCGCTTCAGGCGGCTATCAAGGATTACGAAAAATTCTCGGCACCGACGGCAAACCCGCTTGGGACCCAATGGAGGTTTGTATCGAAGTTGAAAAAAGCGGGCTTCGCGGTCGCGGCGGCGGCGGTTTTCCAACCGGAGTAAAATGGAAATTCGCACGAAATAATAAAGATACACATCGCTATCTCGTTTGCAATGCCGACGAAGGTGATCCGGGTGCGTTTATGGATCGCGCGGTTATCGAAGGCGATCCGCATCGGCTGCTCGAAGGTATGGCGATTGCCGCTTACGCTATCGGAGCCGGTAAAGCGTACATTTATATTCGTGCCGAATATCCGCTCGCAATCGCCCGACTCGAACAAGCAATTACCGATGCTAAAGCCAATAATCTGCTCGGTGAAAAAATTCTTGGCAGTAATTTTTCGCTTGAAATGGTTATCAAAAAAGGAGCCGGTGCGTTTGTTTGCGGTGAAGAAACAGCGTTAATTCATAGTATTGAAGGTAAACGCGGAATGCCGCGTCCGCGTCCGCCGTTTCCAGCAGTATCTGGATTATTCGGGCATCCGACCATTATCAACAATGTCGAAACATTAGCGAATGTTCCGGCTCTCATCAAAAACAATGCCGATTGGTTTGCCTCCGTAGGAACTGCCGGAAGTAAAGGAACAAAAGTGTTCGCTTTATCCGGTAAGGTTTCTCGTACGGGATTGGTTGAAGTGGCGATGGGAACAACGTTACGGGAAGTCGTGTTTTCTATTGGCGGCGGAATTGCCCGCGGCAAAGCGTACAAGGCAGTACAAATCGGTGGTCCTTCCGGCGGTTGTATTCCTGAGTCGCATCTTGATATTGAGATCGATTATGAATCGCTGAAAACTGTTGGTGCGATGATGGGTTCGGGCGGTCTTGTGGTGATGGATGAAGATAACTGTATGGTTGATGTTGCGAAATTCTTTATGGATTTTATCCAACGTGAAAGTTGCGGTAAATGTATTCCGTGCCGCGAAGGAACTCGGCGAATGTTGGAAACGCTCAATCGAATCACTCGCGGACGACGCCACGAAACCGGTAAACAAACACTCGAACGCTTTCAAAGTATTGTGTATCTCGAACATCTGGCAGAGGTGATCCGTGATACTTCGCTTTGTGGTTTGGGACAAACCGCTCCCAATCCGGTACTTTCAACATTGCGCTGGTTTCGGCACGAATATGAAGCACACGTTTATGATCGAACATGTCCGGCAAAAGCATGTGTTGAAATGATCCACTATCAAATCACCGAAAAATGTACCGGCTGTACTCTTTGCGCACGAAAATGCCCCGCCGACGCAATTGTCGGAACAACAAAAAATGTACATCATATCATTACAGATAAATGTATCAGTTGTGGAGCTTGCGCCGACTCTTGCCGTTTCTACGCAATTGAAAAGGTGTAACTGATATTGATATACTTGGTGCATTTTAAAATCCGGTAATATTTCAGTGAAATTTTTATCAATTTGTTTAAGAACACAACTCCTTAAAACAATATTACAAACAATGCAAGTTGGTATTTTAATGGGAAGTGACAGCGATTGGTCAAAAATCAATGGTGTTGCGAAGTCATTGGATGAGTTTGGTGTTTCGTATGAAGTCAATGTGATGAGTGCGCACCGAACTCCCGATTCTGTTAAAAAGTATGCCGAAGAAGCGTCTGGTCGCGGTATTGGTGTAATCATTTGTGCAGCAGGCGGAGCAGCTCATTTGGCTGGAGTGGTTGCTTCGCATACGATTCTGCCGGTCATTGGTATTCCTGTTTCAACCGAACTTTCCGGCGGTCTCGATTCATTGCTCTCAACTGTTCAGATGCCGGGTGATATTCCGGTGGCAACTGTTGGTGTTGGTTCTGGAGGTGCCCGCAATGCCGGAATTCTTGCCGTTCAAATTTTAGCCCTTGCAGATCCAATACTAAAACAAAAATTACTCGATTTCAGAAAAAAACTCGTCGAAAAAATAACCGAAAAAAATAAGAACTTGAAAAATTCGTTGAAACAAAATAATGAAATAAAATAATTGTATGAAAAATAAACACCAACAGCTAGAATGATTTTTTCATACGTTAATCTTTTGAAGAAAACTTGTAATGTTTCAGTGTTACGAATTTGAACAATTATTTTATGAATATGAATATGAGTACACAATCTCCCAAACAATTGCCTTACGGCAATGCCGATTTCCAAAAAATACGAAACAGTGATTTTGTTTATATTGACAAAACACGCTTTATCGAAACTCTTGAGAAAGAAAGTAATTCATCACAAATATTTATTCGTCCGCGCCGATTTGGCAAGAGTTTATTTCTTTCCACGCTCACGTATTATTATGATGTGAATTACGCAGATGAATTTGAACGTTTATTCGGCGATCTCTATATCGGTCAACATCCTACGCCTCGAAAAAATAGTTATGCGGTGATGAATTTTGATTTTTCCGGCTTAAATACCGCTAATGGAGCCGATGAATTTATTTTTTCTTTTTGCAACAAAATTCGTTATTATGTGTGTCAATTTCTGGATGATCACAAAAATATTTTCCCGAATGCCGAAGAAATGATTCGGCAGATGAATGAAGAACATCCGAATCTTGGGGTTATTGAGCGAGCGTTTAGTGTTGCGAAATCGGCGAAAATACAAGTGTTCGTGATTATTGATGAGTACGACCATTTCGCGAATGACCTCATTGCAATGGGAACAGTGAAAGGCAGTGAATTTTATAAGAGCATGGTTAAAGCCAATGGAATTGTACGTGATTTTTACGAAACAATTAAATCGGCAACAACTTTTTCTATTGTTGATCGTACATTTATTACCGGTATTTCACCGGTGATGCTTGACGATCTTACCAGCGGTTACAATATTGCGACCAATCTGACACGCGATTTGCTCTATAATGAAATGTTGGGTTTT
Organism: Planctomycetaceae bacterium; assembly: GCA_031283515.1. Classification (GTDB taxonomy): domain Bacteria; phylum Planctomycetota; class Planctomycetia; order Pirellulales; family Thermoguttaceae; genus WRKP01. The sequence goes on along the minus strand of JAITBS010000332.1, from coordinate 854 downwards.
ACACGCGAAGAGGTGGAACAGTTAATGGTGGAGACTGGAATTGATGCCGGTCAAATCAAGGTCGATATCGAATATTATTATAACGGTTATCTTTTCAATGAGGAAGGCGAAAACAAAGTCTATAACCCATCAATGATGCTTTACTTTTTTAATCAATTATCTAAAACCGGTAAAAGTCCCAAAAATCTTATTGATCCGAATTTATGTATGGATCCCAGTCGGCTAAAACGTCTGATACAAAGTGACCACAACCGCGATATCTTGATTAAAATTATTAAAGAAGGAAATATTGTATCAAATGTGTTGGAGAAATTTTCCATTGATCAATTGAATGATGACAATTATTTTATTTCGTTATTGTTTTATATGGGTTTGCTTACGATTAAAGAATCTTATTTAGACGAGTTACGTTTAGTCATTCCGAACTATTCAATCCAAACAACTTATTGGGAATATCTCCGTAACCTTGTTAAAGATGGTTCTCCCGACATAACACTGAATGAAAAAGTGTTGAAGGAATCTATTCGTGCTATGGCAATGGAAGGAACAATAGAGGGTTTGATTGATTATGTTTCGAAAAATGCGTTTAGTAAGTTATCGGATTTCGATTTGCAACGTTTTGACGAAAAATATATTAAGGTTTTGTTGCTTGCTTATCTTCTTTTGAACAATATTTATATTCCGATGAGCGAGTATGAAACGGTTCCGGGACGTGCGGACATTTTTCTGCAACGCAATCCTAATTTTCCGCAAGTTCAATACGAATGGGTTTTGGAATTGAAATATTGTAAGACGGATGCGAAAGATTCTGAGATTGCCCAAAAGCGCAAGGAAGGTTTAGAACAATTGCAACA
>JAITBS010000320.1 GCA_031283515.1 Planctomycetaceae bacterium | reverse complement strand
AATACCTACAATTTATGTGTCATCAAAAAAATAATATTTCCAAAAATGAAAAAAATGACCAATAAATTACAAAAAACATCAAATCAAATTATGCTCATTTTTCGTGAATTAACTACTTTATTATGCCGAAATTAGAAAAGTTATTTGCGCACAGTGACCAATATAAAAATTAATATACGAACTGTTACACCAAAAATACATTCCGAATTTAAAAAACCGTGAACGGTTACAATTATTTTTAATTTCGTTTTCTTTCTCTCTTTTTATTTTTTCTTGTAATTTTTGAAATGTTATGTAATTAAGATTATATTTTCCAGTATAAAGATATTCTTTACCGTCAATCCAACAAGAGATTTCACCTAAAATTGTACAAGATTTTGTTCTGTCATTTTCAAAAAAATTCTGAATATCCGACCAAATATCAAGCTCCCAAATCTTAATCGTTTTTGAAAATCCTTCTCCTTCTTCGAGATCAATTGCACGATATCTTTGAAATGTTGATTGCTCATTTTTTTGTTTCATTAAGACAGGAATAACTTCTTCATTCTTTTGTGATTCAACTATTTTGAAATTCTTAACAAATGATTGTTCGAGATCAAGCGTTACAACAACATCAATCGGATTCTCCAAATAAATTGTTAAATCACCTGTTTTGTCGTTTAATGTCAGCTTACTTTGTAGGAGCGATGTATCAATATTCTTTACACCCATTTCCCATGATGCCTTAAATTTTTGTATCTGTAGTAATTGTTGATAATCAATATCAGTACGTAAATCAGGTACTTTATTGTCAATCGTTTTAGGAAGTAATGAAGTATATACATAATGTATTTCAAAAACACTTTTTTTATCTTTTTCTATGGTGGACTTGAGTTGGTTCCAAATACCAATATCCCAAACTTTAATCGTTTTATTAAACATTTCCCCTTTTTTTAAGATAATTGTTTTATATTTTGGAACAGGCGGGTAAACTTCTACAGTTGAAATTCGACCGGAATGAGGAACTCTAATAACAGAATCTTCCATACCAGTCCACAGACGATTGGGTATTTTGGGAACTGCCCAAAAGTATTGTAAATAACTTTTATTCGGTTTTCGGTTAGCAAAGAATGTTTCCAGATCAAGTTGCAGAAACTTGGTTGAATGATTTTCTATCGAAAGTGACAAGTTGCCATTTTGACTGTTCAAAACCATTGTATAATTGATCTTAGAATGAACAAGGAGGGAATTTTCCTCACTCATTGTTTCTTGAGCAAAGCACAATGTTACTCTAAACAACAAAAAAATCACTAATAATTTTGACAAATTTTTCATAGTAATGTGTTTGTTAATGGTTACTATACTTTTGGCATTTATTATTTTAATATTATAATGATTTATATTAAATAATTCCAATGGCGGTAGTAGGCGACCTTTCGGCGAAAGATCGCCTACTTCTTGATTTCCAAACGTAAACAAGGTACAAATTTAGTTATCTGCGAAAATTTCACTGAATAATTACAGAATAACAAATATTCGTTATGAACATTAAGACATTTCGTGCTAAAACCTTACAAGATGGTCTTCGCCAAATCTATGAGGAACTGGGAACAGATATTAAAATCATGCACACACGGGAAGTCGAAACCTCTCGGCTGTTCGGATTTCGCCGGCAACATTTTTTTGAAATTACAGTTGCGGAAAATCTTGACAATACTCAACAGAAAACAAAAAATTCCATTGAACAACCGCTTCAAACAAATTCACTTGAAACAAAATTGCCTTCGCCGGTTTCACCGTGTTTTCGTTCGGAAGTGCGATCAACTCCCAATACGGATATTCAAAAAACATCTTGGCAACCGGTTCCGCTTGGCATTTGGCACCAACTCACACCGGAACAACTCAATCCCACCGTTTTACAACGAAGTCTTATTGCTTTATTTACGGAATCAATTCGGTTTGGCGGTCCGATTGACCTGCTGGACGGTAAACGTAAAACGGTTGCGTTTCTTGGTTTGAGTGGAGTCGGCAAAACAACAACAATTGCCAAAATCGCCGCCCATTACCGGCTTAAAGAATTTAAACGGGTTGGTCTGGTTACTATTGACACGTTTCGGGTTGCGGCAACAGAGCAACTCGGAAAGTATGCGGAAATGCTTGGACTTTCGATGGAAATTGTTTCGGAACCATTTCGGATGAAAACCGCACTCGCACGATTAGAAACATGCGATTTGATCTTGCTGGATACTCCGGGCATAAATCCCAAAAATACAATAAAACTTCAAACACTTGGAGCAATGCTTGATGCCGCGATGGTTGATGAAGTTCATCTTTTATTTTCCGCAACAACTCATTTTACCGCACTCAATGAAATATTTTATCGTTTTGAACCGCTTGCTCCGACAGACTTGACGTTTACAAAACTGGACGAAGCGGTTGGTTTAAACGATTTGTATCAATTTCTTAAAACAAATATTTTGCCGCTCCGTTTTTTTTCGTTGGGTCAAAATATTTCGGAAGATATTGAAGTTGCCGGACCGGCTCGATTGGCAAGCCTTGCTTATTGATTCAAATTCCCAATAATATGGGCTGATATACTGCTCCTTGTCTTAACACAGAAAACAACACAATGAATCACTATGAATCCGATTCATTGTAACCGTAGGTTAAATAACATTTTGGAAAAAGGTTGCCTACTTACGGAATAGATACTAAAATTCCACTAAAATATTACCTGAATTACAAGAGTATGACATTTCCAGAGCGAGTTGGTCTTATTGCCGGTTGGGGACGTTATCCGATTTATTTAGCCGAAGCCCTGAAACAGCAAGGGATTAAAGTTTATTGTCTTGGTCTTGTCAACCATGCCGACCCAAAACTCAAAAAGATTTGTGATGATTGGGCTCCGCTTGGTCTCGGACGTTTTCAAACAGCATTCCGTTTTTTTCGCCAACACGGCTTGACGCAAGGAACAATGGCTGGGAAAATTAATAAAACATTACTTCTTGATCCGTTGTTAATTTGGCGCCAACTTCCTGATTTTTATACAATTCGTGTTTTTGCGCCGATGTTCCTGATGCGCCGAAAAGATTGTAAAGATGACACACTTCTTGGGACAGTGGTCAAAGCGTTCAGTGAAAACGGTATCCAACTTTTGCCCGGAACTGATTTAGTTCCCGATTTGCTTGTGAAACGACAAAAATTAACACGCCGAGGTCCGACAAGTACAGAATGGAAAGATATTTGTTTTGGTTGGACATTGGCAAAAGAAATGGGACGGCTTGATGTCGGGCAAAGTGTTTGTGTCCGCAATCAAGCAGTTTTGGCAGTCGAAGCCATTGAAGGAACAGACGAATGTATTCGCCGTGCCGGATCATTGAGTCCGGCGGAAGGTTTTGTTGTGGTCAAGGTTGCCAAACCGCAACAAGATATGCGTTTCGATGTTCCGACATTCGGGCTGCTAACTTTGCAAACAATGTATGAATCTGGTGCTCGGGCTCTTGCAATTGAAGCAGGGCGAACTATTTTTATTGACCGTCAGGATGTTGTCGATTTTGCAAATCTGCACAATATTGTGATTGTGTCCATTCAGGAAGAAGACTGCTCCCGCGAAAAATCACCTTTTCCAGAATTTCCAATCGATTGATTAGTCCGCAGATTACGCTGATTTTCGCTGATAGTCAATGATTTCAGTCCGCAGAGTACGCTGATTTTCGCTGATAGTCATGATTTCAGTCCGCAGATTACGCTGATTTTCGCTGATAGTCAATGATTTCAGTCCGCAGATTACGCTGATTTTCGCTGATAGTCAATGATTTCAGTCCGCAGATTACGCTGATTTTCGCTGATAGTCAATGATTTCAGTCCGCAGAGTACGCTGATTTTCGCTGATAGTCATTGATTTCAGTCCGCAGAGTACGCTGATTTTCGGCGATAGTCAATGATTTCAGTCCGCAGAGTACGCTGATTTTCGCTGATAGTCAATGATTTCAGTCCGCAGATTACGCTGATTTTCGCCGAAACGTTGCCTACCTTTTAAATAAATCGTAACATAATAAAACATCAATCGAGTGCTTGCAAGACGGATAATTATGTTTACTTGCTTTTAACGGAAATTCCGCCGGAATATTACAAAATCATATCTGTATAGATTCTGTTCCGATAATTTTGTAACCGGATTTAATCACTTCAGAGCGTAAGGCTTCGGAGGCGGTTATTGTTTCAAGATGGAGAGTGTCACGAATCCAAACAACACGAAAATTTTCGAGTTTGGGTTGTCCCAGTGTTTGCCATGCGGCGTTGATAATTTCCTTTTCGGTTTGGTAATCGAGTGGAATCATCGCGGCGGAAACGTGGTTGGCGGTAATTGCATTCAGACGTGTTTTTTGCCAATCGATTTCCCGAAGTACGGAACTCAAACAAAATTCCGCCATACCAATTCCATTGGCATTTCCGGCAGTTTCAGGAGTTAAACCGAGAACAGCAATACAATGAACAATTGGTTTTTCGCCGCGTACAGTTTTATGGTCGTCGAATTTACGTCCAACAACATTCGAATCAAAACCCGTACCACTAATATTTTTACCAATTTGTTCGATTAAGAGAAGGTCAATTTCTTGAAACGGTAATCGTGACATTAATGTTTTTGCGAGAAGGAGTAATTTTTCTTCTTCGTCAAAAAGGTTGGCGGCATGAAGTGCTTTGAGTAATGCGGTTTGTCCTTCACCGTTTTCGACGATTCCGAGTCCGCCGAGTAACGAGATTTTTTGCATCAAAAAATCTGCTGTTTGCCGAATCACTGTTGAAAACCGGTCATTGGAAATTGCACGATGATAAACACTTGCACCCTGAGCATTACCGAGTCCAATCATCAACATTTTGAGCAAACCGCTTTCAATTGTACCGGAGAATCTTGTATGAGATTTGATTCTGTTAACAAGAAAAACATGATCGGCTTCGGAAGTGATTTGATCAAAGTGTACGGGAATACAATCAGAAGATGCCGTATCATGCGAGTCAATCCGAAGTTCACCAAGAACAATTGTTTCCATTGAAGATCGAATTGGACAACCAAGTACGGATTCAGTTAAACCGTAATTGTGAAGAAGTTGTTGTTGTGATTCTGCCGTGCCGCCGGCGTGGGAACCCATTGCGGGAACAATAAACGGTTCAAGACCGGATTCACGGAAATGATCAACAACTCCGCGCATAATCGGTACAATATTACGAATCCCCCGACTGCTCGCTGTTACGGCAACCGTTTGACCTTGTCGAACCGAAAATCGGAGTTGTTGCATCTCTGAGCGTGTGTTCGCATAAGGATTGGCGATTGATCGTTTGTCCAGGTGCTGTTGAAATCGAAAAGTATTGAGTTCCATTGTTTACCGTTTCCAGAGATTTTCTGAAAATTATGAATTAAAATAGACCATTTATTTTTACTTCATTGTTTTAAGTGTTGTTTTTTTGTAAACTCCTTTTTACAAATAGGTTACAAAGATACATCCTAATATTTTCTGCAAGAGATTACAAGACCTGTTTTGCATCCGCCTGCGGCATTCTTCCGTCCTGAAAGGACAACACAAGCCAGCCCTACCCAACGGGTAGGGTTAAAAGTTGCCGCCAACAACAACGCCCTGAAAGGGCAGGATATTAGTTGAGAGTTGATAGTGGAGAGTTCGCA
>JAITBS010000275.1 GCA_031283515.1 Planctomycetaceae bacterium | reverse complement strand
TCGATAACCTCTTCCTTTTCTTTTTTTGTAAGTTGCAAAATATAATCCGCCGGAAACTTTGTAGGATTATTTTTGACTGCCTCATTAATACGCATTGTCTCAACACCGTACAACTCCGCTACATCGCTATCAAGTATCACACTTTGATCACGAATCGTGATGATTTTATCTTCAACCTGTTTGAATTTCATAATATTTGTCATTTTAATTTTCTTACTTTTTAAGGTCGAAATTTTTGACCTTAAAGAAATTTATTCTTTTGAAACACAAAATTACGAAACAACAAAATTAACGGATTTTCAATAATGATATTTGTTTTTTAAGCACTTCTTTTATTCAGCGGATAAACACTCAGTATTTCCGTTTCTTTATTTTCATTCAACAGTACACGCAAAATTTGTTCACTCGCTTTTCCGTCACCATAAGGATTGTGTGATTGTGACATTTTTTGATAATAGTCAGTGTTGTCCAAGAGTTGGCTGATATATTGCACGATATTTATTTTGTTTGCTCCGGCAAGAACAACTGTTCCGGCTTCCACCGCTTCAGGACGTTCCGTCGTGTCCCGCATCACCACAACCGGTTTGCCAAGCGACGGAGCCTCTTCCTGAACACCGCCCGAATCCGTTAAAATTAAATCACTCCGCCGCATTAAATAAACAAACGATAAATAATCAAGCGGCTCAATCAAGAAAATATTCTTCTTGCCACATAGTATTCTATTTACCGGCTCCCGAACATTCGGATTCAAATGAACCGGATACACAAATTGAATATCATCTCGTTCCGCTAATTCCGAAATAGCATTGCAAATTTGTAAAAATCCTTCGCCAAAATTTTCACGCCGATGTCCTGTTACTAAAACCGTTCGGCGTTCCGGTGAAAGAAAGTTAAATTTCGATTCAAGTTCCTGTGTTTTACTCTTATTATCGTCCAGATATTGCAATGCCTGAAACAATGCATCAATCACCGTATTACCAGTAACATAAATTCGGTTCGGTTCAATTCCTTCGTTAATCAGATTTTGTTTCGATTTTTTTGTCGGTGCGAAATGATAAGACGCTAATTGTGTGGTTACACAACGATTCATTTCTTCCGGAAACGGAAATTGTTTGTTAAACGTTCTAAGTCCGGCTTCAATATGTCCCACTTCAACCCGATTGTAAAACGCCGCTATCGAAGCCGCTAACACTGTTGCCGTATCACCTTGAACCAATATCGTATCAGGTTTCCATTGCTTAAACGTTTCATCCAATCCCTTAATAACTTTACATGTTACATCGCCAAGCGTTTGGTTCGGAGCCATGATATTCAAATCAAAATCCGCTTTGATATTAAATATCTTCATCACTTGATCAAGCATTTCACGATGTTGTCCCGTTAAACATATTTTCGTGTCAAAATAATTATTTTCACAAAAAACTCGAATAACCGGCGCCAATTTGATCGCTTCGGGACGTGTTCCCAATACAAACATGATCCTTTTCCTATTTTCCGAAACTTTATTTTCCGGAATCTTGTTCTCGGAAATCTTATTTTCTGAAACCAAAATAGAAGGAATACGAACAGAAATTTGTTTTTCTTTTTTCGCGGCGGTGTTTCTAACTCCACAAAAATCAAGAACACGTTTTTCTTTTGGTATTGTCAATGTCTTAAATTCATCATGCGAAACAAGGAACACAATAATATCCGCATTATCAATTGCGTCTTCGTAATTTGTGATCGGAAATTCAGAATGTTCTGAAATATTGGGTTCGACAAAAAAACATTGCCCCTCCAACACTTGCGAAACTTCCTGTGCAATAAATTTCGCCGGTGATTCGCGTAAATCGTCAATATTCGGTTTGAACGCCAAACCCATAATTGCAACTTTAGCAAGATGTTTATTTTGTTCAAAAAATCGTTTTGATTCTTCGATAATCTTTTCAGCACACCAAAACGCTTTGTGAATATTGACTTCACGGGCAGTTGCCAACATTCGCGATTCAAGTGTGTATTGACGTACAAGAAACCAAGGATCAACCGCAATACAATGTCCGCCAACTCCACAACCGGGTTGTAAAATATTGACTCGCGGATGACGATTGGCAAGCCGAATCAATTCCCACACATCAATTCCCGCCTTATCACAAATTAACGATAATTCGTTCGCAAATGCAATTTGTGAATCACGTGAAGCATTTTCTGTAATTTTACACATCTCCGCTGTTCGTGTGTTTGTTGTAAACAGCTCGCCGTTTTTAACAAAAATACGGTAAAAATCATAGGCTTTTTGTGCAGAATCTTCATTGATACCGCCGATAACTCGGTCATTGTTTTCCAGTTCAAAAATAATATTTCCGGGTAAAACACGTTCAGGACAATAAGCGGCATAAAATTTCAATGCACCATTTTGATCAACTAAATCAGGACGTTCACGGCAGATCAATTCAACCATTTTTTCAGTCGTTCCTATCGGCGATGTTGATTCAATAATAAATAAATCACCTTGTTTAAGTAACGGAATTACTGATTGTGTTGCTGATTTTACATACGAAATATCCGGTGCTTGATGATTGCGGAACGGCGTCGGTACAACAATCATATAAACATCAGAGACAACAGGTTTTGTGTACGCTTTCAATAAACCTCGTTTTACCGCATCGGCAATCATACTCTTTAATCCATTTTCAATTATGTGGATTTCACCGCGATTGATTGTTTCAACAATTTTTGGATTCACATCAACTCCGTGTACGTAAATTCCTTCACGAGTCAACATTGCTGCCGTCGGCAAACCAATGTAACCTAATCCTATAATTGAAACTGAAATATTAACGTTTATTGACATAATTTATAAAATGAAATTTTTATCAAAATAATTTTGAATGTTTTATCACAAGTCTTGTTTTGTTCAAAATTAAGCAGCGTTTTTCGTTATACTAATATCTATTGATTTTTGTTCTTGAAAATGTAAAACGGTAAACAAGTCGTCAATAGTTCCTGTATCGAAATATTGTTTCACAATATTTTCACAAGTCTCCGACATATTTAATGTTAGTCCAAGCAGTTCACTGCGATTGCTTTTTTGATTGTTAAAAAAAGTCCGAAGTGTTCCGATCTGTTTGTCATTAACAATAAGCGGAATAGTGCATATTATAGATTTTCCTTCAAAAAGAGATTTTTTGGTTACGTTTTCCCATTCGCCGAAAAAGTCTTCGTGTTGACTTGGAATATTGATGTCCAGTTGAAAACACCGACAAGGATAGTTACGCAAAATCGGAATAAGATGATTCCACATTTGACGCCAAGGTGCCTTGCCTTGAATATGATAAATCTCGCCGTTTTTACTTTGGTATTTTTGTTTATCAAATAATTTACGAAAATGTCCCTTGATTCGTCCGACCAAAATAAATAATTCACGCCGTCCGAATAAATCCATTACAATAGCAATACTCAATATTCCCAATGCCGTCAAAGCCGGAATATAATCGTTTCGGTAATAAGTTCCCAAAACAGCGGCAACACAACCCGGAATAATAAGCAAACTCAATATCAAAAGCACCGTATAACCGGACAAAAATTTCGCTGTTAATAAATGATGAATATGACCGCGGTCAGGTGAAAAAATTGTTCTTCCCGAATTGATACGGCGAATCACCGCAAAAAAGGAATCCACCGCCGGAATCAGAACAATCGCAAACGGTCCGCAAATCGAAATCGTCCGATCCGACGCAACACTTGCTCGAAGTATCAGTGTTGCCAACATCATTCCGATAAACATACTTCCCGTATCACCCAAATAAACTCTTGCCGGAGGCCGATTGTGTACAAAAAAACCCAGTAAACAACCAGACAGTCCAAAACAGATCATCATAATACCCGAATGACCGTTAATGTACGCAATTCCCGCAGTTGCCAGAGACATGTAAAAACCAACCGTTACCGCAACACCATCCGCTCCATCTAATAAATTGATCGCATTGATCATCCCAATAATCCAAAATACCGCCAATGGGTAAAATAAATGATGCAAATTTAACTCAATACCAAAATAGGTTACTTCCGAATAATATTTCGCAAATCCAATAATCACCGATGCTGCAATGATTTGGAACAATAATTTTGTTTGTCCATTAACTCCGAATTTATCATCAATTAAACCGAGAACAATAATAAATGGTGAAACAATAATAAGCGGAAGCAATAATTTTTGGGAAAGTCCTAAGCGAAAATCAAAAGATTCCTGATGATAGGTCAACAAAATCATCGCAGCAACCATAACAAGAAAAATAACCGCACCACCGCCAACCGGAACCGGTTTTTGTTGCAATTTACGAAAACTATCAGGATGATCAACCATCCCAACCCGTGCCGCAAATGAACGAAACGGAAAAACAGACAACGCCGTTACAACAAATGAACTCCAAAATAGTAAATTTGAAACAATAAATAATGTCATCATGACAAAAACGTCTTCTTAAATTTATAATCAATTTATGAGATTACCATTTATTAAGAGTGAATCTCCATATTTTTACTACATCTTATGTAGGATTTTACTTCGTGTTTTTCGTGAACTTACAAACGATTTATGATTGATTACCGCAATCAATTCTTTTGTCTGTGTAACAAAATCAAATGCCGTAAATCATATTCGTTGCGAATACTTGACATGATTTCAATACTTTTTTGCTTTATCATGTAATTTATTGACATGCAACAAAATCTGTACATACAGAATCGGAGTTACCGAATAACACTGATGTTGTACACAATCATTCCTTTGGACACGGTCAACATCTCTAAGATAAATACAAAGTTTTTCGTTTCGTTAACATAACCAATCCTTAGTCAATTTCAAACCAAATTATCGTTACCATTCGAACAACGAGCATAATCATAATACTTTTTCTAAAACTTCGCAATATCAATATTGTCATTTTTGGAAAATTTTTTCATTTTTCTAAAAAAAGATGTAATTCCTTTGAATATAAGGACTTATCTATTTGTTTTCATGCCTTTTTTTCTATTCGGTGATAAAAAATTTTATTTTTTTCTCCAAAAACTATTCATTTTTTTGGCGGTTTTATTTGAGTCCGAATGACAATGCTCCGACCCAGAAGCCTGAAAATTTCATAAGCTCAATGTCATTTTTTTCTTTAAAAAAACGGCGGAGACAGAAACATATAACTGTCTATTTTTATCAACAGAGTCCGCAGATATTTTGTCTGCAGATTACGCAGATTTTGAGAGATTATTTTTTTGAGAATTACGAAACAGACAAAATAAAAAACATACGAAAATTTTGCATCAAACTTTTTTTGTTTGTTTGTAATATATCAGTGTAGAATGTTACGGGTAAAGTGTACAGCTACCGCCGTACATTTTGTACGGTTACCGTCGTACCAAAACGTAATGAAACACTAATCATTTTGGTATGAAGAGTTCCTCATAACGCCGAACCACGGTATCCATTGAAAAGAATTTTTGAACTTGTTCCCGATTTTGATTTCCTAAGTGTTCCGCCAGATTGGAATTGGTTGCAAGTGTTAAAATTCGTTCCGCTATTGTTTTATGATCACCGAACCGGCAAGTTTGATGGATTGTGTTTTCGCCCAGTAATTCCGAAATCCCCTCAACCTCCGTCGCCACAACAGGAAGTCCAACACTCATCGCCTGAAGAACAACATTCGGCATCCCTTCCCAACGTGACGGTAATACCAATATCTTAGACGTTACAAGAAGCTCCAAAATGTCTGAACGCCAACCCAAAAATTGAATACGGTTACGAACCGAATCATAATATTTATTGCGCAACATATTTGTCAAACGGTTATAATCTTCGCCGTCGCCAACTATCCAATATTCCCAATCCGGTAATTGTTCCAGCCAATCCGGTGTTGTTTCCAAAAACCAATCAAGACCTTTTTGATAAGTTAAACGACCAATAAAAATAACACGATTCGATTTTTTTTCCGGCGTTTTGTTGATCGGAATAACATCAATTCCATTGGGAATCACAACAATTTTTTCCTTCGCCAAACGACCAACCGTTTCTGTAAATTCGGCAACAGAATGACTAACACAAATGTTTTTCTCAACCCATTGATTTGTCCAACGATCAAGAAGTAAATGCCATGCGGTTTTTTTTTCCGCAACACGAATCCCTGAAAAAATATGTTTGATCCCCACAGAATAAGCAGCCAGTCTGCCAAGAAAATTAGCATGAAAAAGGTAAGATAAAAAAATTGTCGGTTGCTGTTCTTTTAATAATTTGCGTAATCGGAAAAAACCTGCCGGAAATGATCGCCACCCTTGCATATTAAGAAATCGTACCGGAATTTCTGCTGCTTCAAGTATTGGCACGCAGGACTTGGATTCGCAATGCGGCGGAGCCTGAAGGGAATAAACAACAACAGAAAAACGCGCCTTGTCAAGCCGAACCGCCAACTCACATATTGACCGTTCCGCCCCGCCAATGTCTAACTCCGTAATACAAAATGCCAATTTTATCGGAAAAGAAAACATTTTAGTAGTTGATAGTTGATAGTGGAGAGTTATTAGTGAATAGTTATTAGTGGCGCAAGCGGATTTAAAACGTTTCGGTAAATAGTACACATTCGAACTATCCACTATCCACTATCAACTATCAACTCTCCACCTCCCTTACCTTGACAAGGAAACGGAAACAAGAGACAATAGGGAATAATCAATAATGAATGTTTTACCAATGTTTCATTGGATTCTTTGCCAAGACAATGTTTCATTGGATTTATTGTCAACACTTTCCCGTTTCTTGTCAATTCCCTTCCCTGATGTTATCCCATTACGATTATGAACTTCCGTCTGACCTGATTGCGCAGGTTCCGTTACAAAATCGGTCGGATGCCCGATTGTTGGTTGTTGACCGAAAGACCGGAAAATTTCAACACTTACACGTTTACGATTTGCCGTCGTTGCTCAAACCTAACGATTGCGTTGTTGTGAATGACACCAAAGTTTTACCGGCACGGTTAGTGGGAACCCGCAAAAAAACCGGAGGACATTGGGAAGGACTTTTTCTTGGTTTTGATTCAAACCGGCTTTGGAAAATTATCGGCAAAACACGCGGTAAAATTCAAACCGGTGAATTGGTACAACTACAAACATCAGAAGGACATGTCGGTTTCTCATTAGAATTTGGTACAAAATCAAAAGACGGCTTCTGGATCGTCAAACCGCAAACAGAAGAAACTCCATTGACAGCATTGGAACAAGTCGGCTGGGTTCCGATTCCGCCTTATATTCGTAACGGACGCATGCTGCCTGAAGACAAAGAATCATATCAGACAATTTACGCCTCAAAACCCGGTGCAGTTGCCGCTCCAACCGCCGGATTACATTTTACCCCGCAACTGTTCAACACCATCAAACAACAAGGAATCACCATCAACTCTGTAACATTGCATGTCGGTATGGGAACATTCAAACCAATTACTGTTGAAAATATTCACGAACACCCAATGCATACCGAATGGTGTTCCTTGCCGGAATCCACAAGCACCAGCCTTCAACATTGCAAAGTTACCAACGGTAGAATTGTTGCTGTCGGAACAACTTCAGTGCGTGTTTTAGAATCGGCTGCCCATTTGAAACCCTTTGAAGGAGAAACATCCTTGTTTATTCGTCCGCCTTATCAATTCAAAAATGTTGACATGTTACTGACAAATTTTCATTTGCCGAAATCAACTCTGTTAATTTTAGTACGTACTTTCGGCGGTGATGAACTGATTCAAGAAGCCTATCGCGAAGCAATTCGGAAAAAATATCGCTTTTTCAGTTACGGTGACGCAATGTTAATATGTTGATAAAAGGATTGTCGCTTCTTGTCTTAAATTGTTCTTTTATAATTAGCCGCCAAAATATGTGTTGCTGCCGACTTAAAACGGTTACGGATATTCACGGCATACTTTTTAGAGTATTCATCAATCACCAAATCACCATAAAGTTTTTCAGTCAACGGCGTTTTGCCAATAACAAGCAACACGTTACACCGCAATTTTCGGAACCGCTCCGCAAGAACAATATGACTCTCTTCGTTAAAACCGTTTTTGTACTCTTCATTGCCGTAATCCGAAAAAACACAATCATACGGCGGATCTAAAAACATAAAATCGTCCGGTAATACTTTATCAAAAATTACCATGTAATCGTTATTATAAATCTCCGTGTTTTGCAGTAGTTGATGGTGTTGTTTTGTGATTAATGTTGTATTGAAATGTTTATAATGCCCAAATGGAACATTAAATTCACCTTTGGCATTATATCGTATCATGCCTGAATAAGCAGTCTTATTGATAAAAAAATACAACAAGGCATCAGAGTATTTTTTCTCCGTAATATTGTTGAACATATCACGAAGAGCATAATAAAATTGCTCGTTTTTATCTTCAACTCGTTTATCCTGATTTTTTTGTTTCAAATCAAGAAAGAGTTTTCGGTTTGTATCATAAATTTTTTCAACTTCGTCTAATTCTTTTCGTAACTCATGATAATTCGATTGAACACCGGTATAAAACGACATGAGTTTTGAGTTAATATCGTTGATAATTGCCTGTTGCGGTTCGAGATGAAAATATAATGCTCCGCCGCCAAAAAACGGCTCGATATACCGACCACGATAATCGGGAATATAAGGAATAAGATGTAAAATCTCATTTGATTTTCCGCCGCGATATTTTATTAACGGTTTCATCTATTTTATATTCTGTTCAGTTATCCGCAGATTTTCACAAATATTTGTAATTTCAGTTCGCCGATTATGCCGGATTATTTTAGTTGTCCGTAGATTACGCCGATTCTCACAGATTATTTTTTGAGAATACGAAATACGAAACACAAAACAGATAAAATAATGAAATATAAAAAAGGAGAATAGACCAAAGCCGCAGGGATTATTTTCGTAAACTTTTTTAACAAAAATTGCGAAAATCCGCATAATCTGCGGACTAAAATCACCAATATCTGCGGACTAAAATCAAAATAGATTATCGGCGAATGTCCAAACCGAAGTTGACTCCGTAGGTAATAACCGCTGTTTTACTGACTTTTAAACCGAATAACTGACCATTTTCTTGAATTTTATATTCGACTACTTCAGCACCACGACCGATGTTGTCAAAGATAGTCGAGTTAAAACCGACTTTGACACCGACAGCATCTGTCCATTGCCATTTTGCAGAAAGTTGAAGTTCAAAACCCGGCGAAAAATAAGTCTTATTCTGATGATGGTGGAATGTCTGGGTGTTGTGATGAATACCAATCGGAACATAAGGCAAAACGCCATGATCTTGTACCGTCGAGCTTACACCGGTAGTGCCGGTACTTCCGGTTGTACTACCTCCGATTTGCGGTACTAACTCTGGATTAATAAAATTCGAACCAAGAAAACCGCTTACTGTTTGCGATTGATTATTGATTCCCGCCATGAACCGTCCTTCTGCTCCGAATGTCCATCGGGCATTACGACGCTGAAGTTTAACACCGAATTGGGGACCGATAATCCGGTTACGAACTTGTCCGGTAATTTTTGTATCGGCTAGAACTGTCCAGGCTCCTAAAGAATTGGAATTAGACATTCCCGGTTGCCCATAATTACTATCATTGTTATTATTGTTATTGTTATTATTATTGTTACTGTTATCATCTTCAAATGGATCCGAGCTATAATAGGGGTCTTCATAACCTTGTCCCAGAAACGTCATTTTGTCATCGAAATCCCAATATCTTGCTCCGGCAAAAAACTCCATATCGCCCCACTTAAACGGATGAGTCCGATAAGTGTACATAAGTTCAAGGCTCATAATATCAACACTGTTACTCACACTGGCACGAGCAAAGTTGAGCGGAACCGGAGCCAAACGCCCTTCAAGCCAAGGATCAGACCACTGAATCGGAAACCATGCCCAAAGATAACCGACATTATAAATCGGTGTTTGCGGAATCCCATCAGCAAGACTAAGTGTCGGCGGCTGATCGGAACGTGGATATAGCTTAAAAGTTCCATCTTTCTGCCATACTTCATTAAAACCCATCGTACTCCCGTAAATTGCATACGTTGTCAGGTTTTCAGGGTCTTTAATAACAATGGAACCGTTTTCCGAATTGAACGAACCTCCACAATCGGAAAGTCCGTAACCGCTGAATAACCAACCATGATGTCCCCGACGATTTCCAACTTCGAGGCGAGTACCTAATGTGAAATCGGCACTGAGATTGCTTGTATTCATTGAGTTGGTTTGCAAAAACGTTTTATTGCCATCGTAAGCCCAACGTGAACCGCTACTTCCATCGGGATTTGTGTAACCAATCGGAATACTTTTTGGTCCGTCAACTTTCCAGAAAATTCCTTCCAACGAAGCATAAAACCCATCGTTCCCACGACGATTTCCACCGAATGATTCCGGTTGGTATGGAGCCCATAGACGCATTCCTTCCAAAGCCGGAACCGAACTGGTTGTCGCCCAAATAATCGCAAGCAGGAGTCCCGTCAAAAATGATTTCAATTTCAATAGCGACATGGTCTAGCCCACCTTAGTGTACAGGATCTGTTTCATTTCTTGCCGATACTGTCCAAAATGTACCAACAAACATACGGCTGTGACGATAGTATCGGACATGTTACCTATAACAGTTGAGATTTTCATTCACGAATTGGTCGATTTGTAGCGATCTTTTTAAAAAATCTGATTTTTTGCAATAAAGTAAATAAAATCACTTAAAAATAGTTAAAATGTTAATTATTTTAATATAAAGAAAAATACGCATTCTATAGA
>JAITBS010000226.1 GCA_031283515.1 Planctomycetaceae bacterium | reverse complement strand
AAATGGTGTTTATAAATTAAAAACATTTTCAACGGGTCATATTGGAATTGTTGCAGGTGAATATACTGTAACATTCAGCAAAATGGAAGTCGAAAAAACTGACCGTTCAGTTGTTAATCCTGAAACCGGTGAAAAAACTGCCGCAACACGAAGTTTTGAAACTTTGCCCGCAATTTATACAAGTATTACCAACTCTCCATTTACGGCTTCTGTCAAAAAAGGGGAAAGGAATACTTTTGATTTTGACCTGAAATCAAAACCATAAAATACCTCGAAAATTATATTATACTCCGCTAAGTCAACAAACAGGCATTTCCTAGAGATTCGATTGATGGTAATTGTCTATCTTGATAAGCCATTACAAACGATTCGATATTTTTCACGCCCTGAAAAAAACAACATATTCTAATTGATAGTGGAAAATTCGCAAACGGAATTATTGACTGAAACGTTTTTAATCCGCTTGCGAACATTCTCCGCTAATTACAGATTAACTATTGTAACAGTAAGTGAAAACCTTTTAGGAGAAAGGATCGCCTACTATTGCGATTTCATTCGTTGCCCCTTCAGAGCAAAATATTGTTTTATAATTCCACACATTCCGCTGAAATATTACGCGGTGTTTTTTCGCCAAATCAAAAGTAAAACGGTAAATTATCCTTTTTATTCGTATCTTTTTTATTTTGGTGTAACGTTTCGGAAAAATGTTGACGACAATTACTGACATTTTATATGAAAACGGTATAATCATAATGTTTTGGTGATTCTTTATTTAATCTAACCCACAATTGAAAGGTAGAACCATGCAACGGCGTGATGTTTTGAAACTTGGTCTGGCAAGCGGATTTGCCGGTCTTTCTTCTTTGTCTTCCGATGTTCTCGGTGACGAAAAAAAATTACTCAAAGGGGCGAGTTATAATCAACTTCCACAATGGCGAGGTTTTAATTTGTTAGAAAAATTCAACGGACGAAATAATCGTTTTGTTGAGGATGATTTTCGTTGGATTAGTGATTTTGGTTTCAATTTTGTTCGGTTGCCGATGGATTACCGTATGTGGATCAAAGACAACAATTGGCGAAAAATTGATGAAAAAGTCCTCGATGAAATTGATGAAGCCGTTAAATTCGGCGAAAAATATGGTATTCACGTTAATATCAATTTTCATCGTGCCCCTGGTTACACTGTGGCGCAACCGGCAGAACCGAAAAGTGTTTGGACAGACCCGGAAGCATTGGAAGTTTGTTTATTGCATTGGCGGACTTTCGCTAAACGTTACAAAGGAGTTTCGAATGACTTGGTCAGTTTCAATCTTTTCAATGAACCGGACAGAATTGAACCGATTCTTGACCAATGTGTTGCGGTTCATAAAGCAATTATCAAAGGAATCCGCGAAGAAGATTCAAACCGGTTGATTATTTGTGACGGTTACGAATGGGGCAACAAACCGTTTACCGAACTTATTGACCAAAAAATTGCGCAGGCAACACGCGGTTATGTCCCGATGGAAGTTTCCCATTACAAAGCAAGTTGGGTATGGAATGATGGAAATTATCCGGTTCCGGCTTGGCCTATTATTTCGGGCAATGGTTTACTCTTATCGGATTCCAAACGTGAAATTAAAGAGGAATTTCGCGGAGCGTTGGAGATTTCAGGGCTGTTTCCGAACAAAACAAAACTCCGAATGAATATCGGTACGGTTTCAAGTACAACATCGTTTGTTGTTCTTGCCGACGGTAAAACAATTTTTGAACATCAATTCAAACCGGAAGCCGGTGAAGGAGAATGGAAAACGGTTGTGTTCAAAAAAGAATGGAATGTTTATCAAAACATTTATGACCGCAATTACGAAACAGTAATTCCGGCAGGAACACAAAAGTTGGAACTTCGTGTTACGCAAGGCGATTGGCTAACACTGACACAACTTGCTGTTTGGAGCGAAAACATGAAAAAAGAAACTCTCGTCAATTTATCACCGAGTTGGCAACAACCGCCGTCAAAATTTCAATATCAAGAATCAGAACAGAGAGCAGAATTACTCGGCGGTGATGTTAAGGACAAAACGTGGTTACGAAACCGCTTGGAACCTTGGAAGAAGTTACAAGAACAAGGTTGCGGTGTAATCGTCGGTGAATTTGGAGCTCATTCACCATGTCCGCATAATATCGTATTGCGTTGGCTTGCGGATTGTCTGGAAAATTGGCGTGAAGCTGGTTGGGGTTATGCTCTGTGGAATTTTCGCGGCAGTTTCGGCATCATGGACAGCGGACGAACCGATGTCAATTACGAAAACTTTCACGGACATCAACTTGATCGTAAAATGCTAAAATTGTTACAAGGAAATTCCTAAATTCTTTGAAAAAAACCGCTAAGAAATTTTCCAATTGTTTCACATGATTGGGAAATAAAATTAGTAACATTTCAGCGGAATAATTGTTCAATTATTGAATTGTTCCGCCGCCGAGAACAGTGTCATAATCGTACAGAACAATCGCCTGACCTTTGGCAATTGCTTTTTGCGGTTCATCAAATTCGATACGTAAATGGTTGTCATCAATTTGTTCCGCAGTTGCCCAATCTTCTTTTTGGCGGTAACGAACTTTTGCCGTAACACGAATCGGTGAACTGATTTTTTCAAACGCAATCAGATTGATATTTTCGGCATGGACGGTTTTGGTGTACAGATCGCGTTCATCACCAAGAATCACCGTATTTTCAGTAACATTTTGCGCACAAACATAATACGGTTCCGCCCTTGCAATACCAAGACCTTTTCGTTGTCCGATTGTGTAACGGATAATTCCTTTGTGTTTACCGAGAACAATTCCGTTTTTGTCCGTAAAATTGCCCGGCAGACAAAAACGTCCGGTATAACGTTCGATAAAAGCGGCATAATCTCCGTCCGGTACAAAACAAATATCCTGACTCTCATGTTTTTTGGCATTGATAAAATTATGTTCTGTTGCGATCTTGCGGACATCCTGTTTCTTCAAAGAACCTAAGGGGAATTTTGTACCGGAAAGGTGTTGTTGTGTCATTGCGTATAAAACATAACTCTGATCTTTTGTTTCATCAACCGCTTTTTTGAGCAAATATCTTCCGCAAACCGTATCAAATTCAATTCGGGCATAATGTCCTGTGGCAATATAATCGAAATCAATTTCTTTAGAACGAAGGAAAAATTTCTCGAACTTCATATATCTGTTACAGTCAATACACGGATTGGGAGTAAATCCGTTTTGGTAGGCATTAACAAAACGTTCGATAATTTGTTCCTTAAAATCGTGAACAAAATTGAAAACATGAAAAGGAATATCCAGTTGGTGAGCGATATTTCGTGCGTCTTCAACATCTTCCAAAGAACAACATGTTTTTGATCGGGTTATTCCGCAAGCGGTTTCCTGATCGAATAATTTCATTGTTGCGCCGCGGCAATCGAACCCCTGTAATTTCATAAGATAAGCGGCAACCGAACTATCCACTCCGCCGCTCATCGCAATCAAAACCTTGACACTCATTCAAGAATATTGAACAAAAATTAAACGGAAAATACAATCTTGTAACTGTTCACCTAAATTCACAATAAAAAATAAACCCGATTTCTCCAGAACTTCGGGATTCAAAAAGACCTATTTATAATAGGATTGTGTATAACCGTGTACCAAACGATCAAACAAAAACCGAAAAATGGTTTTGAGATGTTGAACTCAAAGACATTGAACTTTGAGCCTGATATGCTGAACTTCGTTGGGTTGATTTTGCCTGTCCGGCAACAAAAGATTTCACCGCTGAAAACAAACCCGAATCCGTAACTTTTTTATCTGATATATCTGATTTATTAGATTTATCTCCATCCGACCGGTTAGTTGTGGTTGTTGTTGATTTTGGTTCTTCGCTTTCGACTGCCAATTGTGAAGAATCCGAATTTTCATTTTCGTTGCTGTTGTTCACTGCCAAGCGGTTTTGTTGTGCAAGTTCGGCGCGGGCTTGGACTTCTTTTTGCCGTGCGGCAGCGGCAACTTTTTGATCTTGGTTAGACGGTTCCGCCGGAGCGAGTGCGGCAGTCGCAACTGTTTGCATTTTCCGAATTGTTGCTTCGGGATTGCCGCTGACTTCGCTGGTGTCAATTCCGACTTCACCGCCAATCGCATACGATTTGCCATCAGGACCTGTTTGATAAGTATAAGTTGGACCATTAGTTACGTAAGGTCCTCCCGCCGCAACATGAGCCGCTTCATGAACTCGAACTTCCTGATCACGGGCTTTGAGTTTCTGAACTTGTTCTTCTTCTTCCGGTGTTAACTCTGCTTTGCCTAAACTGTTTTTTGGTGCTGTCGTTTCCGGTGAATCTTCATGGGCTTGAAGCGTAATAGAATTATCGGAATTTTTTACTTCAGGATTTGTTTCTGTGCTGTCTGTTTTACTTTTGTCCGACTTACTTTTGTCCGACTTAGATTCGTACTGTTTTTGAACATCCTGTGAAAGATCAAGAATATCACCCGATGCGGATTGGGGTTTTCCAAAATCAGGGTCGGGAACATTGATTTTGTTTTGATTTGGTTCTGTTTTCTGAATTTCAGCAGAGTTCTCCTGAACCGTCACTCGATCAACGTAAACGTTTCGATTAACGGAATAATTGGAAAACGCAGAAGTTATTAATGGTTGAAAATAACTCATTGAAAACAGTTTTTATGGTATTACTGATATGAATTGCCCAATACTTAACTTACGATCATATTTATAAAAAGATTATATTTTCTAATATCAGTGATTTCAATAGAAATGACTCTCAAAAAAGTTGAGAATCAATAAGTTTTATGGTTTTCAAGTACAAATGTACCAATTATATCGAATAATCAAATATATTTTGGGTAATCACCTGTCTGATTTGTAATCTATCAGTGGAATTTTTGTTTGAATTTTTTTTCTTACCCCGAAGGAGAGGGACATTTTTCTAAACGCAGATCATCGATTTACGGATTGTCAATCCTCGACAACGGATTACTGTTTGAAAACAAAACTTTAATAATCACCGGAGTACGATTCGGATCATTCCGTTTCGTTTTTCAGACGATATTGAGAAGATACGTTCACCGTAGGTCACGATTCGCTTGACCTATGGTTATGCACATGACACTCTTAGCGGGTTAAGATGGCAATTATTCCGCTTGCGAACACTCCTTCACTCTCCACTCCTTCACTCTCCACTCTCTAGTACAATTCACTGTTTTGGTTTGGCAAATTATTGCCGAACAGACGGGCAAGACCAAACCGGAAATCAATGACTAAACTTAGCATTAACGGAACAACAAAAAGTGAAAAGAGCGTTGAGCAAATCAAACCGCCAATAATCACCGAACCAATTCCACGATATAATTCACTGCCGGCTCCGGATTTCACAACAAGCGGTACCATACCCGTAACCGCCGCAGATGTTGTCATGAAAATCGGTCGAATCCGCGTGCGAACCGCCTCCCGAATCGCTTCCCGATAACCCATCTTTTCAATAATGTCCGTCTCCGATTCCCCACGACCCTTCATAAAATTCAACGTCTGGTGAACTAACAATATGGCATTGTTGACAACAACTCCTATCAATAGAACAAATCCAAGCATTGTTAAAGTGTCCATCTGTTGCGTCGGATCATAATGATTGGTAATCGATAACCCAATAAATCCACCAACCATCGCAAACGGAACACTAAACATAATCACAAACGGATACATAAAACTCTCAAATAAACCCGCCATCAAAAGATAAGTAATCAAAAGGGAAAGGAAAAATCGTGATGAAATTAAATTAAGAACCGATTCCAAATTAAATCCCGTCCACCTGCCTAACATTGCCCGACGCGTCTGGGATAACTTGTCGGCATTGCCCGATAATTTGACAAACGTGTCCGGCGTCATACCGCCTTCACGGTGTGACTCTTCGACAATCTGCAAAATTTGCGTCTGAGCCGTCTCCAACGCCACTTCAGGCGGCGGACTCACCGTAAGACGTATCGCCCGCTCCTGCTCCACACGACGAATCTGTTGCGAAGCATCCGCCTTAACAAAACTAACTAATTGACCAACCGGCATAAGTTGCCGTTTCCCATTGTTATCTTGAATCGAAATAGGAAGCGTTTCAAATTCGTCCGGCATGATCGGAATGTCCGGATCACGAATCAATGTCAAGTCAATGTTGTCGCCCTCGTAATCAAAATCACCCACGTAAATTCCATCAATCATCGCTCGAGAGGTGTACGCCAACGACAGAACACTCAATCCCAGTTCTTTCGCCCTCACCTGATCAACAACAATCTCCCATTCGGGACCGTTCAAATCATAGTTTGCCGGTTCACTCCGAACCCCAGCACGGGAAAAAACTCCAACCAGCCGTTGTTCCAGATAATTCGTCGAATCACGAAGCCGTTGCATATCAGAACCAATCACTTCGATTTGTACAGAATTGGAACCGCCGCCGCGCCTTCCGAATATCCCTTGTTGCTGAGCATTGCCGGAACAACCGGGAATCGCATTCATCATCGTATTCAAAAGAACTTCAAGCGGTTTGACTAAATCGTCGTCCTTGCTGGTTACATTCATAAAAACACCCTGATTGCGAACCACAATATAGAAACTTTTAATCGGCGGTATTTTGGGAATGACCTTTTTGGTTCGGGTATCGACAATTTCCCGAATCGCAGACGATTCCTCGACCGTTTGCGCTTCCCAATACGGTCGCAGAAATTCTTCCGCACGGCGTCCCACCAGAACATTTTGCTGAATCGAATACGCCGGCGGAAGAAGCATATTGCCGTTCAAAACGTTTTTATTACCGGTTGGAAGATAACTGGCTGGCGGCATCAGGTTGAAACTTAACAATGTTGCAGCACCGGAAATAAACACAATAATCATAATTCGTATCCAAATACCGGACAAACTTCGGAATGTCAGGAGATACACCAGATGAGCAAAACCTTCCGCCAGTTTTTGGCAAATGGTTGTCAACCCGCACAGAGAATGAATAATACGGTAAACGTAAGAATGTTGCTGTTTTGGTTTTTCGCGAAGCCAGTTCACTGCGCAAACCGGAATAACAGTAATCGCAACCAGTAATGAAATCAACACCGATGCGGAAATTGCAATCGCAATATCGTAAAACAGTTGACCGGATTCTTCCTGAATCGTCAACACGGGACAGAAAACCGCAACAGTGGTCAAGGTTTGTGCTAAAACAGCACCCCAGACTTCCCGCGTTCCTTCGTAAGCGGCAACAAGAACCGTTTTACCCAAATGCAGATGCCGGTCAATATTTTCCAGTACCACAATAGCGCAGTCCACAACCATTCCGATAGCAAAAGCAAGTCCGGCTAACGAAATAACATTGATATTACGTCCGGCGGCATAAAGAACCACAAAAGTTCCGACAATTGAAATCGGAATCGCAATAGAAATAATAAGTGTCGGGCGAAAACTTCGCAGAAAAAGCAACAGGACGATAATAGCAAGAATACCGCCTTCATACATATTTTGGCGGACTAAAGTGACGGCGTTATTGATATAAAGCGAGTCATCGTACAGGAGTTCGAATTTAATTTTGTACCTATCATTTTTATACAGTGCGAGTATTCCTCCTGGTTTGGAGATTTCCTTACCGATGCGGTTTACTTCTTGCATAATACTGAGGACATTAGCGCCGGTATCGCGTCGAAAATACATGGACATGGAAGTTCGTCCCATACTTTGGTTGAAGTAGGTATTCTTTTTTAGTGCGAGACAAGGTGTGGCGATATCTTTGAGATAGATAGGGGCGCCGTCGATGTATTTAACAATAACGCTGCGAATTGGTTCTAAGGAGTCATAGCGTCCCAGAACCCGAAACCGAATATCTTGGCGTCCGTTGGACAAATCGCCGGCGGATTCATTGAGATTATCATTCATAATAGCGGTTCGCAGTTCGTCAACGGAAATACCGGCTTGAGCCAAAACAACCGGATCAAACCGAACCTGTACTTCGTGTTCACGTCCGCCGAAAACATCGACTTGAGCGAGTCCTTTGATTCGTTCAAAGGCGGGTTTGACAAACCGATCAGCGTAATCGTAAAACTCTGCCATTTCAAATTCGGGATTATTCTGGGAGGTGAACAGACCAAAGGCGATTGCTTCATCGGTATTTGCGCTGGCGGCGCGGATAACCGGACGTTCGACGTCATCGGGATAACGTGGGACTTCGTTAAGGCGGTTTGAGGTTTCCTGAACGGCGCGGCTCATATCGTAACCAACCGTAAATTCAAGTTCGATACGTCCTTCACCTAATTGTGCGGTTGAGGTCATTTGGTAAAGTCCTTGAAGTGTTTTGAGTTTTTTTTCTTGTTCCATGAGGATGGATTTTTCGACTTCTTCGGGACTTCGACCTTGCCAGGTGGTGCGAATCGTGACGACGGGGCGTTCCACATCCGGTGTCATCTGCACAGGAACAGAAATCAGAGCCAAAACTCCAAAAAGAATAATCAGCAACACTCCAACAGCAACCTTAACAGGATTGTTAATCGAGAATTTAATAATGTCCATAATCTTTTAATCAAAATCGTGCATGATAATAAACACAGTCAATAAAGCTCCTATTTTATCCGAATCGGAAAGCGGTTACAAGTAGTGGAGAGTTGATAGTGGAGAGTGGAGAGTGGGGAGTGGGAGGGTGTCGCAGTAGTTCATTAGGGAGCATTCCCATTCTGTGTTGATTTTTGATATCTATTCAGTGGTGATCATCTTTTATAGCCGCCAACTTTTTTCGTCGGGGCGTCAACCTTTCGTCAGGTAGTCGGCAATTGCCGACTTGTCCCTGTTAACAGCCGGTAAAAAACAGTTGGCAA
Source organism: Planctomycetaceae bacterium (assembly GCA_031283515.1). Taxonomy (GTDB): domain Bacteria; phylum Planctomycetota; class Planctomycetia; order Pirellulales; family Thermoguttaceae; genus WRKP01. The sequence continues at coordinate 197 of JAITBS010000226.1, read as the reverse complement.
TTACCAAAAAACAGTTAGCAATTACCAAAAACCAGTTAACAATTGACAAAAACCAGTTGACAATTGACAAAAACCAGTTGGCAATTAGTAAAAACCAGTTGACAATTGACAAAAACCAGTTGGCAATTAGTAAAAACCAGTTGACAATTGACAAAAACCAGTTGGCAATTGGTAAAAACCAGTTGACAATTGTCAAA
>JAITBS010000119.1 GCA_031283515.1 Planctomycetaceae bacterium | reverse complement strand
ATACGCCCAACACATTCGTTTAACAAAAAAAGAACTACAACAATACGCAAAACGACTCGAACGCACTAAAAATATCGAACCGTGGCACCTGAAAATAAAACCAGAATAATGGAACCTTCTTTTAGACCATAAGCCTTGACGGACGGAAATGAAAAACCAACTGTGTACAACACCATAACAAAAACAACCGTTACGACCGTGGGTTTATTGTATTGTTCAAAACCTTTTGGCGAAAGGTCGCCTACCTTGTAATTGCCTACCTCGTAATTGCCAACTGTAAACAAATTCAAAAATATTCCACTGATAGATTACCTAATTTTGGAGATTTTCCTCTCGCTGTCAACAGTTTGGCAAATAGTGAATCGTTCTTTTTATGAATGTATGAGCGGTTATTTCGTGTTCCTTTGAAATTCCCCCTTGATTTTTTCAGTGAAAAGCAGATAATTAGGAAAGATAGAAAACTTTCGCCTCTTGTTGGTAAAAATCAAACGCAAAAATCAAAATATGTCAGAAGATAAAAATTTAGACCCGGAAAAAAATTCAGACACCCAAACACCGCATTCGGAAATTCCTCAGGATGTACCGCTTCCCGATCCGACTCTTATTGGTCTTGCTTCGGGGTTGGCAAACCAAGCCATGATTTCGCTTGGTATTTTTCCTAACCCGTTTGACGGATCGAAAAATATTATGTTGTATCAGGGAAAACACCTGATCGACACAATCGCACTACTCAATGAAAAAACAAAAGGAAATCAAACCGAAGACGAAACAAAAACATTGATCAATATCCTGCACGATTTGCGAATGATTTATATTGCCGCACAAAACGAAAAGCAAAAACGTGATAGTAAATAATTTTCCATTTCAATAAACATCCGTACAATCCGTAACGTTATGGCTTGGGAATACAGCGATAAAACGATACAACTTTTTACTGATGCTGTTCATGGAAAACCGGGAACGCATCTTGGTGAAATTACCGATCCAGACGGTTTAGGCGAACACGGTTCGATTGCGTGTGGTGATGCATTGCGTTTTACATTTCGGGTGCGCCGTGATCCGGCAGATCCGCTTCGGGATGAAATTACTGAAGCAAAATATCTGACATTCGGCTGTACTTCGGCAATCGCCGCTTCCGAAGCACTGTGTTGTATGATCGAAACCGGACATCTGACTCCTGTTAAAGCCTTAACAATTACTAATCAGGATATTGTCGATTTTCTTGATGGTTTACCGGAACAAAAAATTCATTGTTCGGTCATGGGCGCCGAAGCATTGCAGGCAGCCGTTTTTAATTGGGCACAAAAACGCGGTGTCAATCTCAATACACTCGGAATTGATATTCATGCTGAAGAACAGGAGGAAGGACGTGTTGTTTGCCGATGTTTTACTCTGACCGAACCGTATCTTAAACGGAAAATCAAAGAATTAAATCTTCATTCCATTGCAGAAATTACTGGTGCAGTTAAGGCTGGCGGCGGATGTATGAATTGCCATCACGCCCCTGGCGGTTTGCAAGATTTACTCGATGAAGTTTGGGGAACAGAAAAAAAATCGGTAAATTCATTGACGTTGCCGATTATTTCCGGCAACCTTTCTTCTATTCCGCTCACTCCCAAGTCGTCACAGGAAACCGCTGATTCTCCAAAACTTTCACCATTCCAGTTTGCCAAGAAAATTGAGAAATTGCTTGATGAATATCTGCGACCAATGGTGCAAAAGGACGGCGGCGATTTGGAATTGATTGACATTAAGGAAACAACTGTTTATATCGAACTTCGCGGAACCTGTGCCGGTTGTACCGGAGCAAGCCAAACACTGAAATATCTCATTGAACGGACGCTCAAAGAAAAAATTGATGAACGTATCCATGTTATTCAAGTCTAACTCCCAGTGTTACCAAAATTCCACAGTTAAAGGACTGGAGTCCTTCGTTTTCTAGGGTTGGCGGTTAAATTTCTTCACTGCATTGGGTTCAAAATTTAGAATAAACAGACAGATCGGCTTGGATTGAACAGACTATAACTGTTCAGTATATAAATTATTTGTAATTTGTTATTTGGTAATATATCAGTGGAATTATTATTTTTTTCAAAAGTTTTTTTTCAAAGGACTTTTTTTTTTTAAGTATTTCGGTAAATTATTATCATTATATTTGCCGGCGGAAATAGTTATCGTTGGGTTTATTACAGATAACTCCGTTATAGAGCAGTTATTGGCTCGCCCGCGTCTATTGGAAACCAATAAGAAATTAAAACCGCTGTCGGCATATTATTGTCTAAGTTCTTAATTATTTATTTTTCCTGCTTTTATTAGGGATTGATTTTATGAGCACAGGATCGAATGTTGTTGTCGAAACAAGAAACTTGACTAAAGTTTATCGAGATTTTTGGGGACGTCAAAAAGTAAGAGCCTTAAAAGCTCTTGATCTTGAAATCCATCGCGGTGAAGTTTTCGGACTACTCGGTCCTAATGGTTCTGGAAAAACAACAACCATTAAATTGTTACTTGGCTTGTTGTTTCCAACAAGCGGTGATATTTTTGTTCTCGGTAAGTCCGCTACTGATGTCGCTAAAAATGAAAAAATCGGCTATCTGCCCGAAGAATCTTATTTGTACCGGTTTCTGAATGCCGAAGAAACTCTTGATTTTTACGGTCGCTTATTTAATATGACCGGAGCAGTTCGGCGTCAACGGATCGCCCGTCTGATCAATATGGTCGGGCTCGAATCAGCACGGAAACGTCAATTACGTGAATACTCAAAAGGAATGTCACGGCGTATCGGTTTGGCTCAGGCTCTCATCAATGACCCCGATCTAATTCTCCTCGACGAACCAACCAGCGGACTCGATCCCATCGGAACCCGAAATATGAAAGACCTAATTCTCGATCTCAAAAGTCAAGGGAAAACAATTATCATGTCCTCCCACCTTTTAGCTGATGTCCAAGATGTCTGCGACCGAATCGGTATTCTGCATCAGGGTGAACTCAAAGAATTAGGACGCGTCGAAGACCTCTTGAAAATCTCAAACGAAACTGAATTTCGCATTTCAGGTCTCAGCGAAAATGCGAAAAATCAAATCGTGAAAATCATCGAAGAGGATAAAGCTCAACTCATTTACAGCGGTAATCCCGCTACAACATTGGAAAACTTATTCCTGCGTATCATCGAAGAAAGTGAAGCCCGACCAGGTCGGCGTGTTCGCGGCAGTTGAACCGCGTTGCCCCAAATAATTCTTTCATGTTGACATTGCACACTGTTACTTTTTCATCACACCTGTCCCAAAATATCGGAAAAATTCTTAACGGTCAAGGGATTGAAAATCATTCCTAAATAGAGGACAATGTTGTACTTCCTGTTTGAAGGTTCGGTTTATTTTTCAAATTGACGGAAAGAGAATTTTTTCAGAAACGTTTTGTCTTTTAATATCACTATTTAATGTTGGGTTGAATTGCTTTATGAATATTCCGGCTTGTTGTTTATTTAGCCAGATTTTTCAATGGGATCTTGCAATCATTATTTTGGCAGCGTTCTTGGGTATGATTGCGATCAGTGTCTGGTTTTTGCGGAATCATTATCGTTTGCTCCCTTTGTTGGGAATCTGGTTCTTATTCCTGATGATCGTAATCTTTGGCAGTTGGCGTGTTTACAACGAAGAAAACGCACTTCGCCAAACATGGCAAGACATGCTTCTCGGTATGACCAACTCATTTACCAACACAACAGAAATAATGGGGCACGCCCAAATTGCACCGGAAATATCACCTAAGGCAACAATGGTAGAGAGTGAAAGCGGAAAAGAGAGTGAAAGTGTAAAAGAGCACGCCCCAATCTTACCGGAAACATCACCAACCTATCCCGTTTACCGGAATATCCGTAATCTTCACGCTCGATGGTGTAAAAACATTCCGTTTGTTGCGCGAGTTTACACCTTGCGGTTGCGGGATGATAAAGCGGATGCGGTTTCTTGGGTTGTCTGTTGCGAAGCCGATGTCAATAACAATCATCGAATCGAAAAACCCGAAGAAATCGCAAAACATCCTTTTCAACATTCTCATGAATGGTTGGAAATTTATCGAAAAGGATTTGACGGCAATACTGTGTTGGCAGACGAAGTCCGCTCGACACAATATGGTAATTTCATAACCGCAATTGCTCCGTTGCGCGACCCCGAACATCCTGAGTTTGTCGAAGCGATTTTGGGTGTGGATTTTCGAGTTGACCGGTGGAATCAAATGATTGGGCAACTCCGATGGGCATCGTTGCAATTCCTGATTGTCATTCTGAGTTTTTACTTGTTGGCGGTTTATTTGATTACCGTTCTCTATCGAAACATCTCGCAGCTCACAACCGCCAACCAAGAACTTATTCATGCCAAAAAAATCACCGATGCCGCCGCCAAAGTAAGAAATGACTCTATGGCAAATATGAACCATAACATTCGCACACCAATGAATGTGGTTGTTGGATTTACCGATATTCTGATGCACCGTCTTCAGCAAAGCGGTTTGATACAAGAGTGGGAGGAATCCAAAGGAATTTTGGAAATCATACAGAAAAATAGTCAGGATTTATTGACGATTATTAACGATTTTCTTGATTTTTCGCAGATTGAAGCCAATTTACTTCAGATTGAATCGGTTCCCTTATCGCTCAAGCAGTTGATTGATGATATTGGTCAAATGGAAATGCCTCGTATTTCGGAGAAAAAACTCAGTTTTTCGATCCACTATAAAAATGTTCCTGAATTGATCATGGGTGATCCTATCCGGTTGCGGCAAATTCTTATCAATTTGGTTGACAACGCTTTTAAATTTACATCGCAGGGAAATATTGAAATTCGTTGTGAAACATCTTTGAGTCTTGATTCGGACACTTCGACCAAAGTAAAAAGCAAACGTCATTCCTATCCCGAATCGACAATACTTAAAATCAGTATTCATGATACAGGCATTGGTATTTCACCGGAACAAATGGAATATCTTTTTAAGCCGTTTGCGGCGGATCATTCTTTGACGCAAGAATTTGGAGGTACAGGATTGGGGCTGAGTATTACCAAACGTCTGGCTCAATTGATGGACGGTGATATTACGGTGAAAAGCGAACCCAATATCGGTAGTGTTTTCACATTGAAATTGCATGTTTATTTGCCGTCAAAACAAGAGTTCACTGTTACTCCGGAAAAAAAACATCTTGAGAAATCGGTTACTGATTTGTCTTTCAAACCTCATTCGGAGGCGGTTCGCGAAACGGTCAACAACACAGAACCGGAAAACATCTCAGAAATTCAATCGGATTTGCCTTTGAAAAACTTACACATTCTTCTTGTGGAAGACATGAAGATCAATCAAATGGTTATTTCGGCGCAACTTCGCAATGCCGGAGCCAAAGTTGAAGTTGCCGACAACGGCGAATTGGGGATACAAAAAATTGTTCGCGACATGGATAATGGTCTTTTTTTCGATATTGTTCTGATGGACATGCAGATGCCGGTTAAGGACGGTTATGAAGCAACCGCCCAACTCCGTTCACAAGGTTATCATCGTCCGATTATTGCGGTAACAGCTCACGCATTGACCGGCGATCGCGAAAAAACAATCGCAGTAGGTTGCGATGATTACATCTCAAAACCGGTTGATAGAAAAATTCTCATTGATACGATTAAAAAATATCTAAAGTAGTGAATCGTGAGGACTGAATCGTTAATAGTGATGCCGCAAAAGGAGTAATACTGTTGGTTTTTGTCTGCTGCCGGCTGGTTTTTGCCTTCTGTCGGCTGGTTTTTGCCTTCTGCTGACTGGTTTTTGCCTTCTGCCGGCTGGTTTTTGCCTTCTGCCGACTGGTTTTCGTTCTCTGCCGGCTGGTTTTGGTCTTCTGCCGACTGGTTTTAGTTCTCTGCCAACTGGTTTTTACCAATTGCCAACTGGCTTTTACCAATTGTCAACTGGTTTTTACCAATTGCCAACTGGTTTTAGTTCTCTGCCAACTGGCTTTTACCAATTGTCAACTGGTTTTTACCAATTGCCAACTGGTTTTTACCAATTGCCAACTGGTTTTTACCAATTGTCAACTGGTTTTTGTCAATTGCCAACTGGTTTTTGTCAATTGTCAACTGGTTTTTGGCAATTGTCAACTGGTTTTTAGTAATTGTCAACTGGTTTTTACCAATTGTCAACTGGTTTTTGACAATTGTCAACTGGTTTTTGCCAATTGTCAACTGGTTTTAGACAATTGCCAACTGGTTTTTGTCAATTGTCAACTGGTTTTAGACAATTGTCAACTGGTTTTAGACAATTG
>JAITBS010000069.1 GCA_031283515.1 Planctomycetaceae bacterium | reverse complement strand
CAAAGGCTACACCTGCAATACGAAAACTCAATTGGTGATAACATTTTCCACTTGTAATAATTGTATCTTTTTCATAGTTAATATACAGTGTTGATGATGTAACCGTGAGACATACAGTACTGGCAGGAACATTATTCGGTACAATGAGATTATTAGAAAAGGTTTCATAATTATATTTTCCCTTTAATCCGGGCATGAGAACCATGTTACCATTTGCGTCGTGAGTCGCAATACCCTGTAATTCGTTGGCGGCGTTATGTGTACGATTTTCGGTGTTACTGTTTTTTGTGTATTGCGACCAGTTACCGGTTTTGTCGAAATTCCATGATTCGCTGTGATTTACGGTTGTTACTGATGTATGGTTATTGTTTAAGATACCACGATTCAGTGATTTAATTTGTCCTAAATTATCATAAGTGTACAATTCGGAATTAACGGTCTGAACAGAATCATAACGTTTTGTACGATTTCCAACATAATCGTAACTATGAATAAGATGAACAAGAGGACTTGTTCTTTCGTTTGTACTAAATAAATCTAATTTACTTTTCATGATTATCAATGATCAATCTGCGGTCATTGTATGCGCAAAGCACAAATTTTGAACATTTTTGTCGTTTTTTGAATATTATTGAAACGGCAATATTCTTCATTTCTTGTTGCATTTCCTAAAAATTATCCCCAATTCTATTATCGTACTGAAACTTTTTAAGTCATTTCAAAATTCGTGGACAAGCACATTCATCAAAATTTTCTATCAATTCTTTCCGTTTTCTGCTTCAGAACCTTTATTCTTCGTTGAGTGGACAACTGGTGGACAAGACGATTTCATACTAGCACGCTGACGTTGTATCATCCAAAAAAGAATAAACATTTCTATACAGTATATACCGCTAAACTGTTTAAGCAATTCTATATAAGACAAAGAAAACAAAAAATTTGATAAAATTGCAAATACCGCAGCAAACGATAAGTATTTCCACCATTGTATTTTAATAACTGATTTAAAATACACATCTCTTGCAAGTAACAGAGTCAAAGCAATACAGCCGCAAATTGCCATAAAAAAATCACAATAAGGTAAATAAAAAATTGGCATTTTCTTTTTGTACGTAAAATAACTTTATCGAAATTTTTAGATTGAATTGGAAAGATGGGAAATATAGTTATGCCATTAACTATAAATAATTGTATATTTAGGGAATTTCCAAAAACATTGTATTTCATCTTAACAGTTTGTTAATAGTCTTTATTCTTCAAGGGCAAAGTTTTTAGGAAATAGGTTTAAGCTCCCTTTAAATAGTTTATTTGTACACAACCTGCAATATTCAAAATAGCAATTGTACTGATATATTACAAAAAATTAACTCCTACAAAACAACTATTTCTATAATATAACAAAATTAAAAAACTCGTCAAGACGCATTTTATTGTAGGATGAGTATCCACAGATAGATTACAAATTTTTTAAAAATCTGCGTAATCTGCGGACTATTTAAAAATCGGAGAAAATCGGAGAAAAACTGCCTAATCTGCGGTAATCAAAAATCGGCACGAAATTTCGATGAGATATTGTATCGGGATTGTTTATTGCTGTGAACGATTATTTTCTTCCGACATACTCTATAATGCCAATAAGAAACAAAAGAAGGAATGTTTGTAAAAAAATCAGCGAAGCACCGAGAAAATTGACTTGATACAATAATAATGACCCAAGACAACAAATAGTTGTTGTCAAATAAACCGTTAAAACAGATTGAGTTCTTGAAAATCCGAGATCGACAAGCCGATGTGAAAAATGATTTTTGTCGCCGATAAACAGACTTTTTCCGTTACTAATTCGTATTAGAAGAACAGTTGTGGTATCGTAAACGGGAATGGCGAAAACCAGTAATGGAACATAAATCGTTTGAAGAGCACCGCTATAATCGGCAAAAGTGGCGGTTAATGTGGATGTTGCCAAAAGAAAACCGATAAAATAAGCACCGCCGTTTCCCATAAATATGGAAGCGTGAAACGGGTTGTTGTACAATAAAAAACCGGCGATTGCTCCAACCAGAACAAACAAAAATCCTGCAACAAAAAATTGTGGCTGTTGCGACAACGGATTGGGTACGATAAACATGACAACCGCAAGAAACAAACCGCAAATCACCGCAACACCCCCCGAAAGTCCGTTCATATTGTCGAGCATATTGAACGAATTAATAAGTCCGACAATCCAGAGAACACTTAGAATATTGGTGAAAATAGGCGCATCAATAAAAATGGTCAGCCGCCAACCATGATAAACAGCAATAACGGCAACAAGAAAATGAACACCCAATCGGAACTTCCAATTTAAATTGAAACGGTCATCCAATGTACCAAGCATAAGTAAGATAAAGCTAAGTCCAAGCAATATCCAGAGTTGACCGCTTCGATAAATAAGACCATCAAAATGAACTATAATCGTTGCCGGAAATAATAACCGTAACGTTTCAAAATTCATCAGAAGAATGATGCAAATTTGGCAGAAAGCAAATGTTATCAAAACACTCATTCCGATTCCTAAACCGCCGCCGGTAGGAATTGGTTTTGTATGAATTTTCCGTTCTCCGGGTTGGTCAACCAAACCCCAGTAAGGAGCAAAATATCGAACTTGCCGACAGATCAATAAGCTTAAAAAAAATGCAACAAAAAATATAACAATAAGTGCAGAAAACATGGATGGAATTATAAAAATGAACCGGAATTTTTATTTTTATTACGGTATTTGTTAAGTAAAATACGGGTTAATATCACGTAATTGTCTGTTGTTATTCACCACAGAAAACACAGAGTTCACAGCGAAAATCTTTTTTTTGAAGTTTTCAGTTTATTTAATCATTGTATTTAAAATGAATTTTGAATACTTGAAAAGCAGAACTTACAAAAATTTATTTCAATAATTGTTTGTATTTTCTGTGGTAAAAATAAAATAGACAGTTACAATATCATGTTGACGGAGTTAATCGGAACGGTTTTTTATTGTTCACAATAATGTGATTGTTGTGTTCTGAAAAATTATTGTCGTCAGAAAAACAAGAAGGAGTTTTGTAATTCTGATCGTAGGGCGGTTGACTAATCATCATGTATTCTGCGCCGTTAGGAGTTGGCGCGGCACATTGGAAACTTTCGCCGCGCCGCACAAAATACGCCTGACCGCCAAGCACTTTTATCCACACACCGGATTGTTCCACATAAAAATGTAATTCGCCATTCAGTACAATATAATAATTATCGTAATCAATATTCTGAAACTCTTCTTTACAACCCTGATACGATTGAACCCGAACAATACCAACCGTTTGCGAATTATTGTTCAAATACCCGAAGTATTCCTCAACTTGTTTCAAAACGTGTCCGGTTCCTTGCAAATAGGTCGGACGACAACACATTACAATCCGGCTTTGCGATGTCCATTGTGGTTCCGGCGTTTTGGGCAGTTCAACACCGTTTTGATTCCGGTGAGTTTGTTCGGGAGCAAACGCCGGAATACATACGGCAATATATTTTGCACCGTTTGGTTCGGGAGTTCGGTACCGGATTTGTTCGCCGCGCGGTGTTAGGATTCCGCAACCGGCGCGAACAACCAACGTTCCAGAAGATTCCGTATCAACATAGAGATTGCCTTCAAGAACAACAGTGTATTCGTCAAATTCAGGACATTGCGGCGGTTCAGACCAACCCTCAGGAAATGCCAATAACCCAATACTCAATAACTCCGTTCCTGTACTGATTCGACCAATAAACTCTTTGATCTCTTCCCCACGAACCGCCGCATCATGAAAACAAACCGGTTTTTCAATCAATTCAGGCATGTCTTATTTTCCAATCAGTTATTCGAGCGAATTTTTTGTATTTCTGTAATTTTTTAGGCGAAAGCAATTGTTACGGAATTAACTGTACGCCCATCATATTTCTATCGACTTTTTGACCGGTTGGTTTTTGGTAAGCCCAAACGAGTTTTTTATCACGTGTTATTTCGAACATGCCCACACCTTTACCTTCTTTATTGTAAGCGGCGTAACAACCAATCAACAAATGACCGTTCTTCAAATACTGAAACCCCGTCATATTAGTAATTCCAAGATCAGGCAATTCCGATTTTTTAAATTCCCAAACAGAATTGCCGTTGGGTTCAAATTCAGTGATTTGATCAAGTGATGAAATCAAGGTGTTCCCATTTTCCAAGCGTTCAGCAGCAAACGCAATATTGGGAACATTTTGTTCCCAAACCGTTTCGCCTTTCGGCGTGTATTCACGAACAAGATGATCACCGGAATGACAAACAAGATAATTTCCGTTCAATAATTTACGTACACAACGCATTCGGTGATGTTGATTGTCTGTTTTGAATTTCGTTTGCAGCGTAAACTCAACTGTACCATGAGGAGCGATTTCCTTAACAAGTCCCGAAAAATTTTCACCGATTAACGTGTTACCGTTATTCAGGCGTTGGCAGGTAAATGATCCTTCCTTACCGTTTGGCGGAGAATATTGAAACACGATTTTTTTGTCCTGTGTTACTTCCGTAACTTTACCGTCGGCAAAAAGAATATTACCATTTTTCAGCAAATGGGCTTCGTGAATATTTCCGGCGGGATATTCCCACTTAACCGCAAAATCCGGCGTAAACCAAACAACTCGTCCAGAACCTGTCGCCAATACCTCAGACGAAGGCTGTTGCGCAAAAAGCGGCGACGATAAAAGAACGAAAACAAAATACCCAATAAAACGATTGAATCTCATACTTTTTTGAATTTTATTTGAATTTTACTTTAATGAGTTATGTGAACAATTATTATTATACCTCTTATCATCATATTTAGGATGTTTTATATTTTACAACACGAAACACACAAAATAGCACGAAAAATACGAAATTTTTGTTTTGACTCTTTTCGTGTTGTAAAAAATTCCACTGAATGATGATGAAAGTAATTTTTATAACGACACACAGTATATTATACTTTACACGGTAAAAAATGACCGCCTATTTTTTCACGTGATCACCAAAGTTATTGGGAAAGATCGAATAGAAAAAAAGAGATATTTGTAACTGTGCGCAGTATATTATTTTTTGGGTTGTTTCGTGAAACCGCGTCCGTAAAATTGGGCGACTAATTCACCGTTTTCATTTGTTACCGGAATATTATATGAGACGAGTGATCTTGTTTTGGCAAGAAGGTTGGCTTCTGCGTACAAGGTGCCGGCAGTGGTTGGTTTTATAAATGCAAGATGACATTCGATGGCAACCGTCACTTCATCAACACCCGCATTACTTGCAACAGCAAACGCAAAATCTGCCAGTGTGAACACGACACCGCCTTGTACAATACCAACCGCATTGAAGTGTTTCGGCTGGATCAATAATTTTGTTTTAGCGTAACCGAGTTTGGCATCAACGATTTCGATTCCGGTTACTTCGGTGGCGTAACGGTCGGCTTTGAACCGTTCCATAATTTGTTCTTTCGTAAGTTCCATAATTGGGGTCGGATAAAAAAAAGTCCAATAAAATATCAAATGAGAAAAATAACAGCTCATAAAAAATGTTGACGGTTTTCAGGACACCGAATCAACAAAGAGTATTATTTTATCAATTGCCTGAATTTACGTCAATCACGGAACAATACATTTCCTTATTTCAAATTGGTTGTTTTTTAGTACAGGGTCTATTTTACTAAACAGTTATTAGGGAATCTCTAAAAATTAATTTTTAACCACAGAGGACACAGAGAACACAGAGAAAATTTTAATTTGAATCAAAACATAATTTAAATTTATTAAAATAAAAATTATGGATTTAAACCAAAATTTAATTTTTTTTTTAAAATATTCTCTCTGTGAACTCTGTGTTCTCTGTGGTTAATAAAAAACGAATTTTTAGAAGTCCCCATTAGAGTTTCCCTAGTTAATCACGTTTAAGTATTTCGATGGCTTTATCGAGTTGCGGGTCGTAATACGGCGGTTTGCCTTGCAAGACAAAAGGTTCCTCCTCTGATATTGTTTCATTTAATTTTTTCTTTTGAGCAGTTTGAAGTTCGCGGACTTCATCGGGTAAACGAAGGAGAAAATTTTCAAGAAAGAGTTTGCTGTTTTCCGCAACACAATTGGAACGCCGTTCCCGAATCTGAAAAGCTGCATAATGTTGAGTGTCGGATATTGGAACGAGTCCTTCTGAGTCAGGAACGACTCCCCATGAATCTGATTCTTGAGCATCCTGATTTCGATGAATGTTTCTGTTACTCGGTCTCCAATAACTTGCGTCTGTCAATTGGAGAGTACCGAAGTTGAACGGCAAGTAAACAATTTCCTGTACCGTTCCTTTTCCAAACGACCGTACTCCGACAATCGTTGCCCGTCCATAATCCTGAAGTGCCGCCGAAAGAATTTCCGCTGCACTAGCCGACTCATTGTTGATCAGAACAACCATTGGAATAGAACAAATTTGCGTTTGTTTTTCAAGCCGATAAACCATTTTGGTATTACCGTCATGAAAACGAGTGGAAACAATAATATCTTGTTCCGGTGACGGTTGAAGGAAAAAACCGGCAATTTCAACACAAATATTAACATATCCGCCCGGATTATCCCGTAAATCTAAAATCAACCCTTGGGCATTATTTTTTGAAATTTGTTTCAGTGCCGTGTGAACCTCCATTGCCGTCCGATTACTGAATGAAGTGATACGAAGATAAGCAATCGCCGTGTCGTCCTCCAAACAAAAAATCCGGTTACCGTCAACATCAATACTGTCCCCTTCAACACTGTCACGAAAAACCGGAACACGCAATAGAGAAAATTCAACAGGTTCTGTTTTACCGTAAGGAAGTATGAGCAGTTCTGTTTTTTGTTTCAGATCATTCCTGAAAAGTTCGGAAACTTCGTGAAAGGTAAGTCCTTTTGTTTCTTTGTTGTTGACTTGTAACAGTTTATCACCGGACTTAATTCCTGCGTTGTAAGCCGGCGAATTAAGAATCGGAAAAATAATTTCCGATTCTTTTTCAATCGGCGTTTCCCGATACACAATGCCAATACCGTCAAAACGGTTATCAAGATTTTCCTCATATTCTTTTTGTTCGGAAGGTGGAATATATGCCGAAAAAGGATCATCAAACGAATTGTTCAGTTCCTGAATCATTCCGGTCATTGCTCCTTCAAACAACGTTTTAGCGGTAGGGTTGGCTAAGGCATCGTTTTCAATTCGGTGCAACGAATCAATGAGAACTCTATCACGCATTGTTATGCCCGAACAAAAAAAATAGAGAACAACTGCAATCAAAAAAACATACAAATTCAATCGAGGCATGGAAGTAGTTAATAGTTAATAGTTAATAGTTATGAGTGAATAGTGAATAGTTGATAGTGGATAGTGTCGCCTGCAACAACAATAAAATCACTACGGAATAGATATAAAACGGAATAGATATAAATTATTTTTTTTGTACAAAAACAGCAGTTTCTTGTGCAATTTTTACGACGGCAGTATTGCCGGAAACAAATTGCAAAAAATCCGATTCAATACCGTCCGAAAAAATCACTCCGCCATCCGGCATAAGCGATTCAATAATCAATTGATCTGTTGAATTTAACAAACCACCAATAATATCAATTCCTGTTTGACGACTCACAAAAGGTTCCCGAACCGTAAAAAAAAGTTGATTTTCATAAAATGTTATTTCGTTTGAAATATTTGGATTTAAAGTATAACGATTGTTTTGACTGAGCAATTTTTGTAAACCGTATGACATGTTAAAAACAGAACTCAACCATCCGGTCGAACCCGATTTTATCGAAACAATAATTCACGGATGTAATTTTCTTCAAATTTCACCATCAACGGTGTTTGAGCGGAGACGTTCTTGTTTTTCCCATCGGGCGACAGCTTGACGAGTGATAAAAAGATTGAATATCGTCACGAAAACAATAAAAGCAAGTGCCAACTGAACGACAATATTTTGTGAAATCTTATTAATTTGTTCTGGAGATTTCAGGTAGAGCCAGGCAACGAAAACCACCAGCAAATAGAGCGGTGAAACATATTTTATTATAAACCGGAAAAAATAAGGAATTTTAATTTGTGTTCCGCGTTGGAGTTCGGCGAGGCTTGCGTCAATACCAAATGTCCAACCAAAAATGATAATCTGAATCTCCGCCATAATGAAAATCAACACGTTACAAACCCAGAAATCCATTGTATCCAGAGCAGTCAGATTTTTTGTAAAATAAGCAATGAAAAATACTCCGAAAGTTGTCATCACTCCGGCAATAATGATACTGGATTTTCGTCCTATTTGAAGACTTTCTTCGAGAAGAGTGACAAGCGGCTGCAGTGTCGAAATCGAACTTGTAACCGCTGCAAGAAACAGCAAAAAGAAAAACAAAAAACCGAATAACCGTCCCATAGGCATTTGATGAAACACTTCCGGCAACACCTGAAAACCAATCGTGAAAGAACTACTAAGATTTTCCAGAGTCAGAAAATTGGGACCAAGAAAAATATAAGCAGCCGGAACAACCATCATTGCTGCAATAACGGCTTCACAAAATCCATTGCCTGCAGCCGCTGTCAAACTGGAAAGGACAATATCATCATTTTGCCGTGTGTAACTGGCGTATGTTGTGATAACTCCGAACCCTAGTGATAACGAAAAGAAAACTTGTCCTGCTCCGGCGAGCCATGTTTCGGGATTGGAGAGTGATTCCCATAATGTTTTGTTTGGTTGTGACGGATTCCAGACGAACCCCAAACCATCAATGACACTTTGCCCTTCGATTCCTGTTGGATTACCGAGCATCAAAACACGGAACATGATAATCAGCGAACAAACCAGCAATGCCGGTAATGCCCATGAGCAAAACCATTCGATACCTTTGATAATACCGCGATAAATTAAAAAATAGTTGAGCAATAAACAAAATACCACGCAGAGCAAATTGAAATTCAGCAAACCTTCTTGAAACAAGGCGCCATCACCTTTTAAGCCGGCTGTTTCTATAAACAGTTTTCTGAAATCCGTATTTGCTCCGAGTTCCATCCAACCGAAAAGATAACGCAAGGCATACGCCAGACACCAGGCTTCGATGAAGACGTAAAACGAGGTTATAATTGTTGTTAGTGTAACACAAAATGAACCGGCATAAGCCATATTCCGTTTTCCCGTAACACAACTGAAAACACCGGCGACAGAATGATAACCGCGAATTCCGGCGTAACGTCCGAGCATCCATTCTGCCCAAACAATAGGCAAACCAATTAGAAAGAACGCTATGAAATAGGGGATCATAAACGCACCACCGCCATACAATGCCGCTTGACCGGGGAAGCGTAAAAAATTACCCAATCCAATGGCACTACCCGTCACTGCCATAATAACACCAATTTGAGTTGTCCAGTTTTCTTGTTTTATTTTTTTCTGTTTCATGAGATGCT
>JAITBS010000625.1 GCA_031283515.1 Planctomycetaceae bacterium | reverse complement strand
ATAACTATTCACTCATATATCCTGTCCTTTCAGGACGAAGAGGAAAAGAAACAAATAAAAATTCCACTGATATCTTACGATGTTTTCTATTTTACAACACGAAACACACAAAATAGCACGAAAAATACGAACTTTTTGTTTTGACTCTTTTCGAGTTCTTTCGTGATTTTTCGTGTGGTTCGTGTTTAAAAAATTCCACTGATATCTTACAAAACTTATAAAATATCGACAATCGACACGGAATGGGATTGTTCCTCAACGATACTTGTAATGATTGTTGGTTTCCAGTAAAATCATTCTCCAAATAAAATATAAATTTTTCTGATCAACAAGAATCAAGAAAAAAAACAGTTCTCAACCTTTATTATTTTAGGAGAAATACGATGTCCATTATTAAAATTGGTTTGGTCGGCTGCGGCGGGCGTGGTCGCGGAGCGGCACAAAATGCCCTACAAAATACCGCAACAAAAGAGGTGAAACTTGTTGCAGTTGCCGATGCTTTTCAGGATAGTGTCGATGGAACTGTTAAACTTTTTTCAAATCAATATCCCAACCAAACAGATATTCCCAAAGAACGTCAATTTGTCGGACTTGATTGTTGTGAGCAATTACTGAAAACCGAACTTGATGTCGTTTTGCTTTGCGAACCGCCGGGGTTCCGTCCTCGTGATTTTGCGGCGGCGGTTGATTCCGGTAAACATATTTTTGCCGAAAAACCAGTTGCAGTTGATTCTCCCGGAGTTCGCCGTTTTCTCGCTGCCAATGCCAAAGCTAAAAATAATAAACAAATTGTTCTTGTGGGACATCATCTTCGTTTTGAAAAAAAACATTACGAACCCATCCAAATGATTCATGAAGGAGCAATCGGTGATTTACTCCGTATCCGAATCTTTTTTAACACCGGTTATCTCTGGACACGACCCCGACTCGAAGGGCAAACCGAAATGGAACACCAAATTCGTAATTGGTATTATTTCAACTGGTTGAGCGGCGATCATATCGTGGAACAACATGTTCACGATATTGATGTGATGAATTGGTTCATGAACGATCAACACCCAATTGAAGCGAATGGTATGGGCGGACGGCAAGTTCGTATCGGTGCTCAATTCGGAGAAATTTTCGATCACCACAGTGTTGAATATGTTTTCGAAGAACGCGGAGTACGCGGCTACAGTAATTGCCGTCAGATCAACGGTTGTTGGTCTTCTTTCAGTGAACACGCTTACGGGACAAAAGGTTACGTCAATATGGACGGACACGGAACCGTTGTTATGAAAAGAGACGGCAAAGACCCAATCACTTGGAAACGGGAAACAGATGGTCACCAAACCGAAATGGATGTTTTATTTGACGCCGTTAAAAACGGTAAAGAATTGAACAACGGCGATATCGGAGTGACCGCAACAATGACGGCAATATTAGGACGTATGGCAACTTATAGCGGTCAAGTTGTTAAGTGGAACGACGCTTTCCAATCGGAACTCGATTTGTTCCCAAAAACATTGGCATGGGACGCTGACCCAGGTCCAAAACCAAACGAACAAGGAATTTATCCCTGCGCCAAAGCCGGTGTTACGCAAGCATGGTAACCCGCAGAAAGAATAATATCGTTTGTAGAATTTGTAATATTGAACGGTTCAGTAGGCAAGTCGGTATTTCGCCGAAACATTGCATCGGTTGTTGCCGTAAAAAAATGACCACAACAATAAGATCACTACTGAATAGATACGAATAATGTGTGGTTTATGAATAATTACCCTAATTTAATAAGGAGTTTTACCATGTTGAAAGGTATTCGATTTTTTGGATCTTTTACCGGTACATTGATTCTTTTTGCGGTTTCTGTTCTTCCGGCGGCGGATCGGATTACGGTTCTGGAAGGCAAAGGGAAAAACGTTTCAGGAACAATTCTTGCGGTCAATGCCGAAAAAATTACGATTGATGTCAGGGGCGAAAAACAGGAAATTCCTGCCAATATTATTGCTTTGACCGAATATGACGGAGAACCTTCCGGTTTGAAAGCAGCCCGAACCGCGTTCGACGGCAGCCGAATGCCCGAAACGTTGGAGGTGTTGGCGAAAATCGATCCGAAAACATTGACCAAACCGGAAATGAAACAGGATTTCAATTATTTCACCGTAGCCGCCAAAGCAAAATCAGTACTTGCCGGTTCCGGTGATCTTGCCGATGCGGAAAAATCGTTGCTTGATTTTATTAAGAATAACAAAAATAGTTATCATTATTTTGAAATTTGTGAACTTTACGGTGATTTGATGGTTCAGGCTGGGAAGTTCGACGATGCGAAAAAATCATACGCCGCACTGGCAAAAGCACCGTGGCCCGAGTACAGTCTTAAAGCAACCGTTTCGCTGGGAATGGCGGAAATTACAGAAAAGAAAACCGATTCTGCCCGAAAAAATTTTGAAACCGTTATCAAATCGGAAGACAATTCGGAACAGGCAGAACGTTTGAAGAATACCGCCCAAATTGGTTTGGCGTTATGCCTTGCGTCGGAAAAAAAATATGAGGAAGCAATTAAAATGCTTGAAGAGATTGCGAAAAATTCCGGCAATGAAGATTCGGCTTTTCAATCATTGGTTTATAATTCGCTTGGTTCGGCTTACGCCCAAGCCGTCAGACCTCGTCAGGCAATTTTGGCGTACATGCACACGGACATCTTGTTTTCTTCGGCACGGAACGAACATATTAAGGCTCTCCAAGAACTTTCCAAATTGTGGAAACAGCTTCAACGTAACGAACGTGCCGAAGAAACAGATAACCGTCTGAAATCAATTTATAATATCGGTAAATAATATTTTTAAGCTGAAGTTCAGAGTATTTGTCCTGTTTTTACGAAGTTTTTTACTGCCGTTTTTTGACAACAATTTTTTTGACAGATTTACAGATTTACAGATTTAATATTAGGAAAACATTATGAATAACGATATTCAAATGATTCGCGATTTGGTTGTGAAACACGCGGAGAAAATTCAGCAACTTAAAATGGAGGTAGCTCGGACGATTGTTGGTCAAGAAGCGATGATCAATGGTTTATTTATTGGTCTTTTAACACATGGTCATATTCTTCTCGAAGGAGTTCCCGGACTTGCCAAGACAACAGCAATCAAATCACTTGCCGAAGCGATTGCGACGAAGTTTCAACGTATTCAATTTACACCTGATTTATTGCCGGCGGACTTGGTAGGGACGATGATTTACCTTCCTAGTGAGGGAAAGTTCAAAACTCGTAAAGGACCTATTTTTTCTAATTTTGTTCTTGCGGACGAAATCAACCGTGCGCCGTCGAAAGTTCAATCGGCGTTGCTTGAAGCCATGCAGGAACGTCAGGTCACTATTGGTGAAGAAACTTATCCTTTAGCCGGACTTTTTCTTGTAATGGCAACACAAAATCCTATTGAACAAGAAGGAACGTATCCATTACCAGAAGCGCAGGTTGACCGGTTTATGCTGAAACTAAAAATCTCGTATCCGACCCGCGAAGACGAACGAAAAATTCTTGACCGTGCCCTGTTAAACGAACAACCCAAAAGTAAACCTGTTATTTCTGCCGAAGACATTTTTGAAATGCAACGAGTTACCGAACAAATTTATATTGATGACAGTATCAAGGATTATATTCTTTCGATTATTCGGGCGACGCGTTTTCCTGAAACGATGGGACTTAAATCGTTGGAGCCTATGATTGAGTTTGGAGCATCGCCGCGTGCGACGATTTTTTTAGGCAAGGGAGCGAAAGCCTCAGCATTTCTTGCCGGAAGAGGATATGTTACTCCACAAGATATTAAAGATATTGCGTTCAATGTATTACGTCATCGTGTCATTCTGACTTATGAAGCTGAAGCGGAGGAAATGACCAGTGAAGATATTATTACCAAAATTCTTGATACGGTTCCGGTTCCGTGATTGTTTATATCTTGTGGAAACAAAAGAGAACAGACAAAATATCACAATAATAAAAGCAATAATAAAATAGGTAACTGTTGATTTATTAATTGCTTCAAATACTTAGTTCAAGTAGTTTGTAGATTCTTTTAAAAAGTTTATTGAATAGAATCCTGTTTGTTCTTATTTCCGGTTAAAGTCAAAGTTCCGTTAGAGTGAGTCAAGTTTCCTGAACCGGTAATTTGACCGGAAAAATTATTGTTATTGGCGGTGATGAGATTTCCTTTCAGAGCATCATCTGCGGACAAGGTTAATTATTCTAACCAAATTTAACAAAAAACACGATACGATTTTATGGAAAAACGTATCGTGTTTGCGAAACACAGAAAGATTCAGTTGTTTCGATTAGACAACATCTTTGAGTGCCTTGAGAGGTTTCACTTTAACTCGGTAATGTGCAGGCTTTGCCGGACGGTCAGTGAATGTTCCGGGCTTGAGCGGATTGGGAACATTCTTCTTCGCAGGTTTAGCCTTAACAAGTTTCTTTTCAATTTTGAGCAGCCCTGGAAACGTGAATGAACCAGCTCCCTTTTTGCTAATACTCTTTTTAATCTCTTCGCCGAGTGCGTCAACAACGGCAGCGACATCTTTTTTTGCCAGATTGGTTGCTTCTGCAATTTCTACAATCATCTGGCTTTTGGTTAATGGTTTTTTGTTGGTTTTCTTTTCGGCTTTAGCCATGTAAAATCCTTCCTTGTTGTGTTCATTATTGAACACCTCATGTGAAAACACCTTCGCAGCAGTAACCACGTTGGTTCCTGTTCTGCGTTGGCTCGAACCCGCCAGTCAATCTTGCGATTCTTAATGTCGGGGCAAAAGAACGATAACAATTAACAATTGTATCCGTCCTTAAAAATCAACATATTGACATTTTGAAAACAAAATGTCAAGGGCTCCTCTAAAAAAGTTAGAAAATTCAAGGAAAAAAACGTATAATAATTAAAAATAACAAGAATTTCGTAACTATTCGGTGTGAATTTTGTTTTTCCCCCTCTTCGGAATGAAGAAGAAAAATTACAAAATTTCACTGAAGAGTTACATGATTTTACAGATTATGAAAAATTGAAAAAATTGTGGTAATTAGTTTTATTTTTCTGTTGAAAACGGTACAATGGAAAGTCCCAACCCCAATTTTCGACTTTCAACCAATAGATCAATGAGTACCACCAATCCTAGCCAATCCGGTTCTCATAGTTTTCCGCAAGTTATTTTCGTTAATAAAGCAGTTTGCCGAGATTGTTATCGTTGTGTTCGTGTTTGTCCGGTTAAGGCAATCCAAATGCATGATGGTCAGGCATCTGTTGTTGCAGAGCGTTGCATTTCTTGTGGAACTTGTGTTCGGGAATGTCCGCAATCCGCGAAAACTTTTCGAAAAGAACTCGAAAATGTTAAGCGATTACTTGAATCCGGAGATCGAATTGCTTGCAGTTTGGCTCCGTCATTTGCCGGTTTTTATCCGGAACGGTTACGAAAACGAATCCCTTCCGTGTTGCGGCTTCTTGGTTTTTTCCATGTTGCCGAGACCGCAGTCGGTGCTTTTTTTGCGGCAAAAGCATCCGCCCGATATATCGAACAACATAATCATCGCGAACCGGGTATTATTTCCGCTTGTCCGGCTTGTGTTGATTACATCCTGCGATTTCAACCACAATGGTCTCGATATATTATTCCGGTTGTTTCCCCAATGATTGCCCATGCCAAACGTATTCGTTACCGATTTGGAACCGATGTCAATGTTGTATTTATTGGACCTTGTGTTGCCAAAAAAGTCGAAGGGCAAAACGCCGCTAACGATGGGCATATCAATGCCGTATTGACATTCGACGAATTTAATCAATGGCTGGAAGAGGAAAAAATTGATATTGCCGGTTGCGAAGAAAGTGATTTCGATGACCAACCACGCGGTGCTGCACGATATTTTCCATTGGAAGGCGGTTGTGTTAAAACTGCCGGTTGGACGACCAATCTGTTCGACGAAAAAGTCGTAACAGTTAGCGGTTTCAACGATGTTCGTCAGGCATTGGAAGTGAGCCGTCCCGATCAGATTATTGAACCGTTGTTTTGTCCTCATGGTTGTACTGGCGGTCCGGCTGGCGGCAGTAAAGAACCGTTTTACGAAACACGATTGAATATTCTCGGCTATGCCGGAAATCGTTCCTCCAATTTTGGTGTTGCTCCGCAAACTGCCGAAAAACTCGCCGAAGAAGAAGTTCTGACAACAGAGGATCAACTCTTTCTTGATACACTCACCCATTACTACGATCCGCCGGTAATATTAAAACGGAAGGAAATTACAGAAACACAAATTCGTGAAATCTTTGAAAAAACCGGTAAATCACTTCCTGAACGGCAATATGATTGTGGTTCATGCGGTTATCCGAGTTGTCGTGATATGGCGATAGCGATTATTGAAGGTTTTGCGGAGCCGGAGATGTGTGTTCCGTATTTCCGGCAGGTTGCGGAACAACGGATTGATCGTGTTATTGAAACGAGCCCAAACGGTATTGTTACGCTGGACGAACACCTGAATATCCTAAACATGAATCCGGCATTCCGACATTTTTTTCAGTGTTCCAATGCTGTCTGTGGACGCCCAATTTCTTATTTGATGGATCCTGAACCATTTGAACGGCTTCTGGCGGAACCGGATAAAAAAGTCGAAATTATTGTGAACCACGAATCTTATCATCTCGTTTGCCATGAAGTTTTGTATTCACTTCCGGTAGAAAAACAATTTGTCGGAATTTTTATGAATATCACGAAACTTCAAAAAAATGAAACTCAGCTTGATTTTCTTCGTCAACAAACTGTTAAACAAGCCCGTGAATTACTGGAACAACAGGTTGTTATGGCGGAAACGATTGCGGCATGTCTCGGTGAAAACGCCGCAAGAGCCGAATCGCTGCTTGAAAAACTTATGGATCAGGCAGAACAAAAATAATTGTTAATATATCAGTTGAATTTTTTTGAATTGGTTTACAGTTGGCAATTCAAAGGTAGGCGACCTGTTAGTTAATAGTGAGTAGTGAGTAGTGAATAGTGCCGCAAGCGGATTACCACCAAAACGGTATTACTCCGCTTGCGTTATTCTGCGTCCTGAAAGGACAACACAAGCCAGCCCTACCCAACGGGTAGGGGCAAAGTTGCCGCCAACAAGATCGCCCTGAAAGGGCAGTATATTAGTTGAGTAGTTGATAGTTGATAGTTGATAGTGTAGAGTGTCGCAAGCGGATTCATACCGTTTTGGTAATAATTCCGCTTTGCGTTATTCTGCGTCCTGAAAGGACAACACAAGCCAGCCCTACCCAACGGGTAGGGTCAAAGTTGCTGCCTCTAG
>JAITBS010000617.1 GCA_031283515.1 Planctomycetaceae bacterium | reverse complement strand
GTCATCCATGATAAAAAAATTTTACACCTGTCTAGGGGGTCTTAAAGTTCGGGACAACCTGTTACCCGAAAAGTGTAATTTACCAGATTAGGGACTACTCGGCAATACGATTTCTTAACGAAAACAAAACAATATCGCCTACCACCGGACAACTACTGCGTAACATGAGTTATTAAAAAGTCGTTTATCTGCTTTTTGGGGGTCGTATTTTTTAAAAACAAGATTATAATAATCTCCAAGTTGTTTTATATTTGATAGAGTTGTTTTGATATTGTGATTGAAACTGTAATGCAGTTATTCCGAATTTTTTATTTCCTATTGATCCTTATTTTGGTTGGATTTTGTTTGGTATCCGGTTGTTGGGATCGCTTGGCTCCGCCAACAACAACCCAACCGCCACAAGCAAATCCACCAATTGATTCAACCTCTGTTAATATTCAAACACCTAAAGATTCCGGAGTTACTGATACTGCAAGCCAATCACCCAAACCTCCCGCCAATCAAACACCACAACAACTTCTTGAAAAAACTGTTGCTGTTTACAAGTCGGCTTTTTCCTATTCGGATCACGGTGAAGTACGAATCATCGGCAAAATGACCAACCCCAACACCGAACCTGCTCCATGGCTCTGTACAGTCGCCTTTCAATCACCCAATAAATTACGACTCGAAATTAATGAAGGAAAATTCGTTTCGGATGGTGAAGATTGTTTTGCTCAAATTCGTCCTTTGCCGAATCAGGTATTGCGATTTCCAACGCCAAAATATTGGTCACTTGATGTTCTTTTTCAAGATATGTTTCTGGATCAGGCGATGGATATTGGTTTGCCGGACACAATTCTCCGTTTTTCGCCGCAACTTATTTTACTTTTTGCGGAATCACCACTCAAAACATTTTTGCCGGAAGGGTCGGAAACAGAATTTCTTGATCCGCAACGGATTAACGACACGCTTTGCGATGTGATTCGAATCGTTCATCCCGAAGGTAATCGGTTACTCTGGATCAGTCGAACTAATTACGCATTACTCCGATTTGATTATTATGTTGAAGGATTGCCGGTTCCGCAGGGAATTGAGAGTATTCAGTTGATTCGAATTGATTTGAGCGATACCCAATTTGATTACGATATTGTACCGGAAGCCTTTCAGATGCAACAGCCGCAAGACGCCCAACTCGTTTCGGAATTTCAACCGGCAGAGATTATCTCTTCCGCCGAAAAAAAACCGGAAAATCCGCTTGCAGTTCTTGCCCAGATGCGGGAAGAACATCGAAAAGAATTGCAGTTAATGTTCGAAAAAGACTATTATGCGACACTTCCGCCTGAATCAAATCTGTTACCGGAAAAAGAGTCTGTTCAGGCAGACACGCCAAAATCACCGGCAACTTTTACTCTCAAAGAAGTTTGGAAACAACCACTCACCGGTGCCGGTAATATCACTGTTACCACAATAGATTCCGATATTCGGTTGTTCATTCCTTGTGAAGGAAATTCGCTGGCGGTTTTCGATTTGTCGGGAAAATTGTTGCAAAAACTCAAGCCGGAAGGATTGCACAACGATGAACTTCTCACCTTGATTCGAACAGGAACCGATGTAACTGGTAAACATTATATTGGTATTTCTTCGATTGGCGGCAGTGCCGTACATGTTTTTGACGATTTATTGAAACCGGTTTTTTCTTATTCTCCTGATACGGTTGAAGGAGTGAAGTGGGGAGTTGCTGATTTTCGGTTTATTGATCGGCATGGCGACAATTCACCGGCAATGATTGTGAGTGTAATCGCCTTAGATAATGGTAACGACTCTGTTCGTGCCATTGATTGGCAAGGGAAAGAAATCTGGAAAGATGATTCGATTTCCTCTCCATTTCAGGTTGGTTCATTCCTGACGGATGGTGATCGCAAAATTTTGTGCTTGGAAGTACAAAAACAACGAAGTTTACTTTCGGTTTATGACTTGCAGGGAAAACGTCTAAACCAGCCGGTACTGGAAGAAGAACGTCAAATCCTTTGGTTTAATGTTTCTGATATTATTAGCGATGGTCAATCGGAAATTGGTGTTCTTCATGCTGATGAAACAGAAAAAGATTTTCGGTTTGCTGTTTGGCGTAGAAAGGGCGGTTTTTTGTGGAATCAATCGTTACCGAATGGAGAATATCATAAATCAATTGAGTCGATTATTACGGGTGATATTTACGGTGATGCTCTTCAGGAGTGGATTATTCCGACTCCCAACGGAACGGTGTTAATTTTCGATCAAAACGGTAATACACTTGATTCCTTTTCCTTTGGTAAATTTTTAACTGGTTTAGCGGTCGTGGATGCTGATACAAATAAACGTATCCTTATTACCGCTGACAATGAATTTGTAACCGCATTTGTTGTAACGAACAACCCGTAAGATTATGGGAATCATCAGGTTTTACCGTAATGGTTATTGATTAGGCGGAGATGTTTTTCCGGCGACAGTTTATTTGCCTGAAAATAGAACAAGACCTTACCAATATTATTCCGGTAAATTTTCAATTATTTATTTATCACAACCCAATATTAATACTAATTACCCCAAAACGATGGCTTGGATTACTGATCGAATTATTGTTGTTCCGCTTGACCTATCGGAATTTTCATTGAAGGCGTTGGATGCTGCTCGCCAGTTGGTCGAGGACAAGGCGGCGATTCATGTGTTGCATATTCTGCCGCAACTGGACATTGCGGAACCGAGTGTTTTTTGGCATCCGGTGGATGATGAAACGCGGGGATTGCAAACACGAGCGGCGATGAGTGCGTTCCTTCAGGAACACGGCTATGAAAAAATGAATATCACTGTTAGAACCGGTGATCCCGGAACTCAAATTGCATTATTTGCCGACGATATTAATGCTGGTTTGATTGTGATTCCGTCACATGGACGTGGAATGTTAACAAAAATGTTGCTTGGTTCGACAACTGATCGTGTTGTTCATCTTGCTCATTGTCCGGTGCTTGTTTTGAAAGAACGAAAAAAATAATTACCGATTATTTTGTTTCAGTTCGGCGTAATCGGAATATTTAGAACGATAAACTTCATTGTCCTGAATTGTCCAGAATCAAATCCGTTTGTTTTGATGCGTGTACCAAAATTTTTATAAGATAGGTTTTTAGCAGTTCCCTGATTTATGAAGTGCCTACCAATTGGAAATAAAAACTCAACCGTTGCGACCCTTCGGCGAAGGGTTGCCTGCCTTTTATTTATCTGCGAAAATCTGCGGCATCTGCGGACTAATCACCGATTTTGTTTGTTGTGGGAAAGGTTTCGAGCCATGGGAGTCCCCATTTACCGATTTCGTGCATAAATGGGTCGGGATCGAATTGTTCCATATTGAAAACGCCGGAACCACTCCACTGACCAGAAAGAACCATTTTCGCCCCCAACACCGCCGGAACCGCTGTAGTGTAACTAATCGCCTGCGCTCCGGTCTCGGTAAAACATTCTTCGTGAACACAGATGTTGTAAATGTAACAAGTTTGGGATTGCCCATTTTTCGTGCCGGTAATCCAACAACCGATACAAGTTTTACCCTTCGTTCTCACACCCAATGACGCAGGATCAGGAAGTAACGCTTTCAAAAACTGAAGCGGTACAATTTCTCGACCTTCATAAATGACCGGATCAATTCGGGTCATGCCGACATTTTCCAGAACTTTCAAATGAGTCAAATAGGATTGACCAAACGTCATCCAAAACCGCATGCGTTTGACTTCAGGATAATGTTTGATCAAAGATTCCATTTCTTCGTGGTAAAGCAAATAGATATCTTTTGACCCAATACCGTTCGGAAAATCGAATGTTTTTTTAATAGAAAGCGGTTTGGTTTCGTGCCAGGTTCCGTTTTCAAAAAACCGTCCCTTTGCAGAAACTTCACGAATATTGATTTCAGGATTGAAATTTGTTGCAAACGGATAGCCGTGATCACCGGCGTTGCAGTCAATAATATCAACGGTGTCCATTTGATCGAAGTGATGTTTTTTGGCGTAGGCAGTGTAAACATTGGTCATACCAGGATCAAAACCGCTTCCAAGTAACGCTAAAAGTCCTGCTTTTTCAAAACGTTCCTGATAAGCCCATTGAGGTGCGTAACAAAATTTCGCCGTATCGGGATGTTCATAATTGGCGGTATCAAGATAATGGACACCGGTTTCGAGGCAAGCGTCCATGATTGTCAGGTCTTGATACGGCAACGCAACATGAATCACCAAATCGGGCTTCACATCATTAATAAGTGCAACAAGTTCGGGAACTTGATCGGCGTCAACCGATTCTGTACGAATTTCCTCTTGCCAACCATGAGCGTGAATATCCTGAACAATAAGATCACATTTTGACTTGGTTCGGCTTGCGAGAGTAATCTGTTGAAAAACATCACGATGTTGGGCGCATTTGAACGCAACAACTCGTCCAACTCCGCCAGCTCCAATAATTAAAACACGATTCATAGGTCTCTCTTTGTTTTACTCACACAGGGTTATCTGTGTTCAATGTTATTTATTTATGCTCAATATATTCATGTTATTCCGTTGTAATCATTCACGTTAACGAACTGTACATAAATAAGGTGTTCATAAATTGGTATTAGATTTTTGTTGGTAATTTGATGATACCGCCACGAAAGATACAATCATATCAAAATTCATGAACGATACAATAGCATTGACCCTTATTGGAAGGAATACGTTCAAAGAATGCCTAGTGTTCACGGTTTGTATTGAAATTGCAACGAATTTCATTATCTTGAACCGTCACGAAGAAGTGTTTAACGTCATGAACGCTGTTGGTGAAAATTGCAATAAAAAGTACAAAATTCTTGCAGCAGAATGTGCCGCCGACTTGATCGCTTACAAAACAATGAATAAACGAATATGGTAATCTATCAGTGGAATTATTATTTTTTATTCTTCACCTCAAAGGGGTGAAATTTTCATAACCGTAGGTCAAGCGAGTAGTTGATAGTGGAGAGTGGATAGTGCCGCAAGCGGAATTATTTACCGAAACGTTTTGAATCCGCCTGCGAACTATCCACTCTCAACTATCAACTACTTTATGAGGTTGTTTTGTTCGGAAAATTAGGTGAAAATGAGTGTCGCAAGCGGAATTATTTACCGAAACGTTTTGAATCCGCCTGCGAACTCTCCACTATTCACTATTCACTCATAACTATTCACTAAAAACTACTATTATTTGTTTTTTTGCTAATCTGTGTAATCTGCGTAAT
The DNA here is from genome assembly GCA_031283515.1 of Planctomycetaceae bacterium. GTDB lineage: Bacteria > Planctomycetota > Planctomycetia > Pirellulales > Thermoguttaceae > WRKP01. The sequence continues at coordinate 21 of JAITBS010000617.1, read as the reverse complement.
CTGCGGATAAAACGGTGAACA
>JAITBS010000553.1 GCA_031283515.1 Planctomycetaceae bacterium | reverse complement strand
TGAGTTGTTAGTTAATAAAATGGGCTGTTAGCAAGGAAAAGCAATTACGGTAACGTTATTATTTCATTACCGTCACGGCTTGCGAGACTCATAAGAATAGTTGTTGAAGTTGTTTCGCTAACGAACCGGACAGAACCATCGCAACGAACAAAATTCGCTCCGCCGGAATGGTTGCTGCCAAAACCGGAAACTCCATGACCGGCACTCATATAAGCTTCAACACCGGAACCGGCTATCAATCCTACTGTTTCTAATGCTTGTGTCGATTCGTTCCAATAATCTTGTGAAATTTCAGCGAGTGGTTCAAGTCGTTTTCCGGCATTGATTGCCCACTTTTCCGCAATACCTTTGACACTGGTCAATGCAGTACCATCAAGACTGCCTATCGGAAAATATGGAACAGAACCATCGTTTGGTGTTGTGCCTCGTGTCCAATTTTGGTAACCGCCGTAACCATTCCACGATATTTCGCCAATTAAAAAAGTGTTCGATGTCCCATCAGTAATAGCAGCAAAAGAAATACGGCTGTTATAGAAAATGGCTCCGGTGTTGGCAAAAGGACCCGTTCCAGTAAAAACCGTTTTCAAAGAATCGGTTCTGTATTGATTTCCCGTTGCAGAATTGATTCCAAGTGCGCCGGCAATTCCAAAATAATGAGACGTAAATTTACCGTCAGGATCAGGTGAACCTGTAAAGTTTTGATAGACTTCCGAACAACTCGGACAAAGAAAAAATGAAATTCGTTGTTGGGACAAAAATTCAATATCCGCAAAACTATTTTTTTCGGCAATCATAGTACGAATAGCGGATTGTTCGATAAACGGCAAAAGACGCACACGGAAACTGACCGTTTTTTCCGCCCATTCCGACGTGTCATTCAGACTTTCCGGTACAAGATTTCCGGTGGTATCATGGTAATTATGTACCGCAATACCGAATTGTTTTAGGTTATTCGTACAGGACATACGTCGTGCGGCTTCGCGTGCCGCCTGAACTGCGGGAAGAATCAATGCAATCAAAACTCCAATGATTGCAATCACAACCAGTAATTCAACAAGAGTAAATGCTGTTTTCATAATTAATTGAAGTGTTAGTAGTTGATAGTGTTAGTAGTTGATAGTTGATAGTTGATAGTGTCGCAAGCGGATGAAAGAAATATCACTATCCACTCTCCACTATCAACTATCAACTATCAACTAAATTAACGTTCTTGTAATAGTTTTGATGTTTCAGTACATCCGGCAGTTACTGCGGGACCTGCTGCGGCAAGAAAACAAAGTCCAAGCATAACAATAAAACCAATCGAAAGCCAGTAAACCGGAATCGTTAACGGAGAAACAAATCCGCCGAAAAAGGAAACGTAACGCATTAAACCGATAAAACACCAACCGCCAATAATTCCAAAACCGAGACTTATCACAATCGCCGCAAGAGAAATCAAAAAAGCTTCGGCAAGAATTAAACGAACCAGACCAAATCGTGTTACACCAAGACTACGCAACACGCCCAACTCAAATCGCCGAGTCCGCACTGACGCCGCAATCGTTCCCATCATACCAATCGACGAAATCGCCAACAGAATCAACGGCATCTTGGCTGCCGCCTGAATCACCTGATCCGCCCGACTGTTGACCCGATCCGTCAAATATTCACGCGAACTCACTTTAACCATCGGACGGTTTGTTGCAGAAATAGAGGATTGATTTTGGTGTTCCGTTTGCAGTGTTTTGCTCTCCACTAATTTCTGTAACGATTCTTCCAAATCGGTATCGGAAACAGTTGATTTCCCTTTGGCGTCGAGAGTTCGATCAAACCAAAAGTAAGCGGCGTCTTTCAAACGGAAATCGTTTTTCACCGTTTCATAGGGAGAAAGAAGCAACGCTCCAGATCGATAACCGCGTTTTCGTACACCACTAATTTTTGCCATCCAGAGCCAACCGGGAATAGAGACAACTCCGCAAACTTCATATTCAACGATTTCTTCATTACCTGCGCCGAAACCGCCGCGTCCGCGTCCGCCACGTCTGCCGCCCATTCCGCCGCCGCCGAATCCGGCTGGCGGAGCGTTACCAAATTCACGCCCGGATACCGCAACTTCCGGCTCCGGTGTTGCTTCGTTTGTTACGGTAACTCCGGCATCACCGCGTTCACGACCTTCGCCGCGCCCATCACGTCCGACGTTCATACCGACGTTCATACCGCCGTTAAAATTACCGCCGGCAACTCCTCCACGCGGAAAATCAACCGGAACAACCAGTTCCAATTTATCGCCAACATGTAATCCTGCACGAAAAGCAAACGAATCAGGAATAATACAGTAACGCCCGCCGGTTTTCAATTTTTCCAAAGCCGATGCTAATGTTCCTTCCTGAAAATCAACCTGAACAAGCGGTCGGCTTCCGTCCGGCCGTTTTTCAAACGTTTCGTTAATATCAATCCCAAATACTACCGCACCTGCTCCGGCTTGCATTGCCGGAAGTCCGTGTGTTGCAAACCGTTCCGATTGACGTTGCGAAAATCGGGGTTGCTCCAATGCAATCGGTAAAAAACGCTCCGAATCAACTCCCGCTAAATTCCGTACCGTTTCAATTTCCTCAAACGGAAGTCCGTCCGGTAAAATTGTAACAATTGTATTAGGCAATGTTTTGGAATGAGTAAACGGAACAAGCATTGAGTAGCCTGATATTTCGAGGAATGTATAAACGCCCAAACCAATACAAAGGGCAATTGTTGTACCAAAAGTTCGCCAGAGATTACTGCTCAATTGATTGGCGAGAAGTTCCTTGCGTACACAAAATAATCGGGCAACAAACGGCGTCAATAAAAATTCAACCAGCAAGATCATTGCCGGAACTAAAAGAACACAACCGGCAAGTTGAGTCGGCAAACCGACATAAGTGTACAAAAATTGACGGAGTTCGGCACCTTTGGCGATTCCTTCGTGATAGGTAATTACTGGATTCAAGGTGAGGAGTGCTGCGCCGATAATTCCCGGAAGGATAAACCAATTTTTTCGTACAGAAGCGGTGTAACCGCGATTCATTCCTTCCAACGGATTGATACGTGCGCCGCGCCATGCCGGAAAAATCGCCGCCAGCAAAGAACCAACCAATGCCGCAATTCCGGCGGTTGTAACAGCAGTCATACCAAGTGAAATTGTTTTACCGCCGCCAAACGCTTCCGGTTGTAACCACACGGTTAATTGTAAAAGAAACCAACCGGCAATCATACCGCCAACCCAACCAAAAAGACAAAGTATCACACTTTCCCCAAACACAAGAAACGCAATTTTCCAACGCGGCATTCCGATTGTTCGAAGCATCGCAAACACCCGTGTACGTTCACTAATTCCCATACTGAGTGTTGTGAACACAATCAAGATGGAAACAAGAGTTGAAAAGATAATAATCGAATTAAGTGACGCTGCACCGCCCATCATTCCGCCGGCATTGCCTCTTCTGTTACGATTTAGACCTTCCTGAATATCGTCGGCATCCATGAAACGCATAAAAATTCCTTCTGCTTGAAGTTGGGCGTTCCATGTTTCTTTGAACTGTTTAATGTTTGCGCCTTCGCGAAGCCGTACATAAACATAGTCAATACGTTTGGAGTCATTACGTTTGGAGTCATTTTCCGGTGACGGACTGATTTTTTCTGCGGTTTTCATGGAGACATACACGGCACCGACTGCCGGAGTAACTCCGCCCATTCCCATTCCGCTGCCGGAGAGTTTTTGTTCAACAAGTCCGACAATCTTAATTTCGTACTCATTGGTATCAATACGGCAAACAACACTGTCACCGACTTTAACCGGTTCTTCTTCTTCACCCCAGATTCCCAAACTGGCGGCGGCGGCAGTTCCCATCACGCCTTCCATCATTGGTTCGGCGGTTTTGGTATCATCGGCAAACCAACGACCTTCTTCGAGTTCAAACGGCGATTCTACTGTATCAATACCGACAATTGCCGGACTTTGCATTGGAATTCCGGTTCCGGCACGTTGCCGGCGTAACGCACTTCGTTCATCGGTTTTTTTTGCCATTGTATTACGAATTTGGCGTGCCGCATCCACTCGCATCACCAAATTATTGGCACGAAGATCGGAGATAACCGATTCGGGAAACGATAATCGTAATGGAATTGCTGGTGGAGTGGCGGGCTGAATTGTTGGCGGGTTATTGGTGTTACTGTTACTGGGATTACGTTGCGGAATCATGGCAACTTGATAATGTCCCAAATAATTTTCGCCGTCCTGATCGAACTGCAGCATCATTAAATCAATACTGCCAATCAGCCAAACAATCATACACGACATCGCTATCGTCGCCGCAACCGCCAACGATATCCGTGCCCGATGATACCACGCCTCCCGAAATATAAGTTTAATAAGCAAAAACATTTTAGTTAATAGTTTATAGTTAATAGTGAATAGTTTGTAGTTTAGTTAATAGTTAATAGCGGATAGTAAATAGTAAAAGTAAGTATCAAATAACGGATAATCAACCGCTTGCGTCACTATTCACTATTCACTATAAACTATTAACTCTCTCTAATTCTTCCGTCTTTTATTGTGATTGTGCGGTCGCCGTAGTTGGCGACGACTTTTTCGTGGGTAACAAGAATAATAGTACGTTTATTTTTATCGCAAAGTTCACGAAGGAGTTTGCAGAGTTTTTCACTATTGAGGGAATCGAGGTTACCTGTTGGTTCGTCGGCGAGAATCACGGCAGGATCCATGAGCAACGCCCGTCCAATGGCAACTCGTTGTTGTTCCCCGCCGCTAAGCGAATCAGGGCGATGTTTACGGCGTTCCCAAATTTCTAGGGTTTTCATGAGTCCTTCGAGTTCCGAAGCGGCTATTTTTCTGCCTTCGATCAAGGAAGGAAGTTTAATATTTTCTTCGGCGGTCAATGTTGGGATCAGATTGAACGCTTGAAAGATGACGCCGATATTTTTACAACGAAATTTTGTTCGGGCGGCGTCATTTAATTCGGCGATATTGATGCCGTTGATGCGGATTATTCCGGCGGTGGGTTCGGTGAGTCCTGCCAAGAGGTGGAGCAGGGTACTTTTGCCGGAGCCGGAAGTTCCCATCACGGTTAAAAATTCGCCGCCTTTCACATGGATGGAGACATCGGTCAAGGCGTTGACATTGGTACGTCCGGTGTGGTAAATTTTGGTCAGATTCACCGTTTCGACGGTCCAATCGGATTCGGGAGTTGCGGTTTGCTGGTTCATAGGTTTAATGTTTTAATTTAATAAGGGAATGAATGGAGTGAGTAATAATCCGCATTTTTATAACAAAATCATGTTTTTATGACACAATAATTAATTTCTTTCCGTTTGGTGAAGCGTAAGCGAAACGCCCCGATTACTGACGTTCCCGAAGCGTTGATACCCCTCGCTTACGCCTCACAAAACGAAATTTAGTTAATAGTTGATAGTTAGTAGTGAATAGTGAATAGTTACGGTAACGATACGGGTTCTCCGTCATGTCGGCAGGCAAGCAACAACCGGATTTTACTATCAATGGTTTGACTAAGTAATCGTACGGATGCATCACATAATGCAATATTAATACCACTCGGATGATGAGAACCGAATGCTCCGTAATTGACATTTTTTGTAATTGCCCATGAATAATCAGTTCCATCAATTTTACAATCAACTGTTGTTGCTAAATCTTTTCGCCATAAATTAATTGTGCAAGTTTCCAAGTGCATTTTTGCTGATGCCATTGCCGGACCAGGACTACCTGGAGTAGAACCTCTATTCCAAGCGTAATATCCTTCATATCCAACCCATGAAAGTTCCGACCAAGCGAGTGTATTAGAAGTTCCATCGGTAACACTCGCCAGAGGAACTCCGCTTTCCATATAAATCACACCATTGGTTCCAAAAATCCCGACAGTAGCAACTTTGCTCGAAATATCACTTCCGGCAAATGTTGTAGTTGCACTAAATGTCTCCGTAGTATTGCTGAGTGATTCGGCTTTCATACCGCCTGCATTAGCAATGTAATGATTCGTGAATAAGTCGGTACTTTGTACAATATTATTAATTTGTGTACTTGAGGGACACAAGAATACGGGTACTTTAATTTGTGACAAATGCCCCCAAGTAACATGTCCGCCTTTTGAATCAAGACCCGTAAATTGACTCAGGTCAATTTCCGAAGCAATTCCCGTTTGTTCAATAAACGGCAAGAGTCGGACAAGGTGACTCATATTTTGAACATTAATCACTTCCGGCGGCATTGCGTTATGCATGTCATGATAACCATGTAACGCAATTCCTAATTGGTGAAGGTTGTTGGCACACTGCATCCGTCTTGCGGCTTCTCTTGCTGCTTGGACGGCTGGTAACAGTAACGCAATTAACGCTCCGATAATCGCAATCACTACCAAAAGTTCGACAAGTGTGAACCCCTTCGGAAAAAAATAACATCTCATTTTTAATATCC
>JAITBS010000398.1 GCA_031283515.1 Planctomycetaceae bacterium | reverse complement strand
CGGCAGGGAACATATCAGGTAACTGTTTCAGCAACATCCGGCGGCGGAAGTGACGGAACTCCGTTTGTTCGTTTGGTTGATCCGAAATTTGAGAATCCGGGAACTTCCGGTCTGACCTGCGAAGTTAAAGGAAACACCGTGTTCAATATTACTGTTACAAAACCAGTAAAATAATATGATAACGGTCAATACGGCGAGTACGCCGTATTGTATTGTATTGTATTGTATTGTATTGTATTGTATTGTATTGTATTGTATTGTATTGTATTGTTTAAACCGTTTCGGCGAAACGTTGGCTACCTTTGGAGTCCATTAGTAAACAAATTGACGAATATTCCATTGATATATTACTATTACTTTTATACTTTTGTTAATTTCGTAATTCTCAAAAAATAATCTCTAAAAAGTAACGGACTAAATATTGGCATTCTCTGCGGACTCTGTTAATAAAATAGACAGTTACGATATCGGTTGGTCTGCCGTAACACGGCGGCAAAGACCGGTTAGATGTTGTACAATAAGTTTGATTTGTTCTTCCGGTTGTTTTGTTTTCAAGGCGGTTTCGAGTTCTTCAGCGGCGAGACTGATTTCGGCAAATCCATGACTTCCGGCAGAACCCTTGAGTTGGTGAGCCGCAGTACGTAATTCCAACCAATTCCGCTCCGCACACTCACGTTCTAACCGTACAATTTTGTCCGGCATCTCCTCAACATACATCGTGAGAATTTCACGAAGATCTTTATCTAAAGCAAGATCAGAATAAATGAACGAATGTTCGGTATTCATAAAAATTTATTGTTATAAAAAAATTATATTACACTTCACAACAATATTTCGTGCAAAAAATAAATCATTCAGTAACCGTCTATTTTATTAACGAAGTCCGCAGATTACGCCGATTTTTTTAAAAAAGTTTAGGGAGTTTCTAAAAACGCGGTAATTTATCAAGATTGGAGCAAATCAATCAATTCTTCTACAGACAATTTATTTGTTTGCTCAGTACCTTCGAGTAATTTATCGGCAAGATCGCGTTTTTCGTGATGTAAACGAACAATTTTTTCTTCAATCGTTCCTAATGTTATCAGGCGGTACACTGTAACAGGTCGCGTTTGACCGATTCGATGAGCTCGGTCAGTTGCCTGATCCTCAACCGCCGGATTCCACCACGGATCCGTGTGAATCACATAATCCGCCGCCGTTAAATTCAAACCGCTTCCGCCAGCTTTGATACTGATCAAAAATGCATCCGACTCGCCGGATTGAAACGCATCAACCTGTTTTTGACGTTCATGCACCGGCGTAGAACCGTCTAAATATTGATACGAAATACCCATATTGTCCAGTTCGGCTCTTAATAAACTAAGATGTTTCACAAATTGGCTGAATACCAAAACCTTGTGACGATTGTCTTTTAGTTCCTGCATAATTTCACGGAACGTTTCCAGTTTTGAACTTTCAATGTTACTGTCCGGTAATACAAGTTTGGAATGACAACAAAGTTGACGTAAATGAGTTAAGGCTGCTAATATTTGTAATTTTCCTTGTCCGGAATTTTTGTTTTTAATATCTTGAAGTTCTTGCAGAGCTTTTATTCGTGTTGCTTCGTAGAACAACATTTCGTCTTTTGACAATTCAATTTCCCGAATAATTTCCGTTCTGGCAGGTAATTCCTCAAGAACCTGTGATTTTGTACGGCGGAGAATAAACGGATGAACCAATCGCCGTAACGTATTTCGCGCTCCTGCCGAATGATCACGCTGAACCGGTACGGCAAAACGATCTTCAAACGATTTTTGTGACCCCAAAAGTCCCGGATTGAGAAAATGGAACAAACTCCAAAGTTCTACCAGATTATTTTCTATCGGCGTTCCGGTCATTCCAATACGAAAATCCGTTTGTAACTTTAATGCGGCTTTGGCTCGTAATGATTCGGGATTTTTAATTGCCTGAGATTCGTCAAGAATAACTGTTGCATATTTCTTTTGGGCGAAAAGTTCGATTTCCTGTTGCAATAAGGAATAACTTGTTAATAAAATTTCACGTTTTTTAGCAGAGGTAATTAAATGGTCGCGTTCTTCTTTTGACAATCCTATTTTTGTCATTATCGGCTGAATACGTTTAACTTCCAGTATTGGAGCGAACCGATTGGCTTCGCGTTCCCAATTGAAACAAACAGAAGTGGGCGCAACCACCAACGCCGGTCCTAAATCCGCACGAAGCAATAACAACGCCAATGCCTGAATCGTTTTGCCAAGTCCCATGTCATCCGCCAAGCAACAACCAACTCCCCAATTAGCGCAACGTGCAAGCCAATGATAACCTTCTATCTGATAATCGCGAAGATCACCGACAAACCCTTTGGGAAAAGGAACTTGATAATCCCGCGATTCGGTGATTCGTTTTTTGATATTGTTCCAAACCGTGTTTTTTTGCAAGGCCGGAACGGCATCGAAGAAATCTTCCAGTCCGGCAGCGGCTAAGGAATGAATTTGTACGGATTTTCCTTTGACATTCGATAAACGTTTCAATTCACCAAGCCGTTTGCGTAAATCATTGGTTAAAGCAAGAAATTTTTTATCGTCTAGTTTTACGAAACGGGTTTCAGTGTTTTCGTCCAGTAATTCGAGAATACGTAAAAATTCAAAAGAATCACCGTCCACTGAAATCGAACCTTCCGCCGATAACCATTCGTTCAATGATGAAAACGCAAGATTGATATTGCCGAATGTGATTGTGGAAGAGACCGAAAATTTTTCACCGTAGGGCCAATAAATTTCAACTTCTTTTTCTGTAATAGAGGACTTATCAACCGTTTTTGTTTTTCCTTTTTTCACCGGTTTTTCGTTAATTGTTTTTGTTTCTGAATCTTTTAATTCGGACAAAAAATTCAGTGCGTCAAAGGGTGTTTCAAAAACATATTGATCTTTGGAGAGCGACACTGCCGATTGAAAAGTCTTGATTTTTGAAACAAATTGATCCCGTTTCTGTGATTCTGCTTGAAGATTCCGTACGGTTTGAACTCTTTGACCGTTGATTTCGGCGATTACTCGTTCTGTTCCGACTCCCGGTCTGTGTGCTTGACTTTCCTGCCCCAACGGTTTCACAAAAAATTCCGATTGAAGTCCCTCACCGCTTGGAGTCAGATATAAATATAATTTCAGATCGGCAGGAATTTCTGGAACATCGGTAAATTCAATTCTGGCATCGGTTTTAACAATTAAATTTCCTGCAAGTTTTGCTAATAAACCGGTTAATTGAGCTTCGGCAGTTTTGGGAAAGGATTGACCTTTTGTACCAAGAATGGCACGAATTTGTATTTCAAACGGTGAAAGTTGGAGCACTTTGAGCCGTAACGGTGTTTCTTCAATAACGAAAAAATTTGTATTCTTATCATCCACCGGCTGGACACTGTTGTAACCACTAGGCTTGTATTCATAAATCGGCGGTGAAAATGTAAGATGCCATTTTCCTTCTTTTTCCTGCATTACAATTTCACCGTGTCCCAAAACGAGTTCCATCGGTTGCGGCGGTTCGGTAACAGAAAATAACAACGGATGTCCGATAAATTTTAAAACAACTTCGTCATTAAATTCATAATCTATTTTGTTATGGCGATAATGTGTCGACTCTTGAATTGAGGAACAAATATCCCGATCTTGATCGGTGAGAAATGGGAACATTTTCGTTGACTTGGCTAACCGTGATAAAATAATTGGTTTCCCTCCAGTCCACGTTTGTGATTTTTCGTTCCATGTTTGTTGATAAGGCAAAAATTCAATGTGATTCGTGGATTTATCGTTTTTAATTTTCCAAATCAAGCGTGATTTACTATTTTCTTTAACGGTTTCGATTTTTTTTGTTGCGGCGGGAACTAATGTTTCCAATGATTCGAGAACAAGTTCCCATGATTCGCGCGGAGTCAACAGATTTTTTAGTGAAGCGGACTTTGATTTTGTACGAAAAGTTTCTATCCAACCGGAATCAGGCGGTTTTGCGGCACCGAGAGTTAATGCTGTTTCGAGTGATTCCGCTGCGATCCAAGGAAAAATAATACGGTTTTTCCGAACATAGTCCAGAAGGAAGAGATTTAATTCCGGTGCAGTTTTGAGTCGAAACCAAATACCTTCATATCCGTACAAAAGATGTTGTAACCAAAACGAATTTGATTCTGTTGTGAGAGTTCTCATGGAAATACGATCCGGTTCCAATCCGTTCAACCGTTGCGTAATCGTATCGAGTACCCGCCAACATCCGTTCAACGGTAACAAAAATACGGCGTTTACCGAATGGGGTATTGTTTGTAACGAGGAGTTTTTAATGATTTTCGATACGTAAGAATGGTCTCCGGCGGCAAGTTCGGCAAGACAATGAAAAACACCGGAAAGAAAAGGAATTGGTGAATTTTTAGTCCATTTTGCAGCCGGCATCATTTTATAGATTTGCCGATAGGATTGGGTTGCTTCTTTGTAGTTACCGATAAGAAAAGAGCGGTGAGCATCAAGCAAGACAGGTGCCACGCTGCCGGAAAGATGACTGAGACGCTGGTCTTCCAGTTTACCGGAACAAAAAGCATAATCGAGCAGAATAATCTGCAACATCAGAGAGCAATTCGGTGCACATGCTGTTTGGAGCAGCAGTTCCCACATATCGCCCAGTCCTACAATTTGATTGGAAATTGTTTGGGCTAAAAAGAACTGACCGATTAATGACTGAATTTCTATATTGGCATTATTAAACCAGAAACGGGAAACATCTGACGTACAAAAATCTTTTATTGTACTATAAAATGGGTGTTGTTTCGATGGGGCATTTTGTTGAATATACGGGAGAATCTGGTATAAACTTAAAGAATTTTTCGTAATCAAAATATGACGAAATTCACGGATGATATCTTCCGGCGTACTGGGACGTTCAAATGAACGTCCTCCATAGGAAGCATCGTAACCTGTCGAAAAAAAGTAAATCCCTCCGATTTTTTGAAAGAGTATGGATGCATATTTGTGATACAGATGTGATTGAACGAGTTCCTGAACAATGAGTTCACGATATTTTTCGACACAAGAGATAAGCGTATTACCGATTAAATTAATCCAACCTTTTTGGGCAAGTTTTTCTAAATTGACTTCATTGGGATTTGGGGATACTTTCGTTACAAAATTTCTGTCAGAGGAAAGTTTTGTTGTGCCGTGAAATTGGGGGGACGAAATTCTCTTGTAAAGTTCCTGAACCATTATTTTGCGGATAGGTGCAGTGTGAATTGCCGCAAAATAAAGAACATGTTTGTCATTATCCGTGAGCGTATTGAAACGTTCTTTCCAACTAACTTTGGGCGACGAATTTGTGGTGACAGACGATTTATCTTGTATTATTATCATTATAGATTGTAATAGATTGTAGAAGTAATGTTAATTTATTGTGAACACCGAAACCGACGATTGTTTTAGGGACAAACCTCATACCCATAAAACCATTGATAAGTATATAACAAATTACAATACTGTAAAGAGATAAAATATGATTGTTTATTGGCAATCTTTCAGCAAAATTTGATTTGAACCGCTGAAATGTGAAAAAATAGGTTATTATAGAGTTGAGAGTTGAGAGTGGACAGTTGAAAGTGCCGCAAGCGGAATAATACCGTTTGGGCAGTAATTCGCTAAAACCAACCTCATTTTCACCTAATTTTTCCTAACAAGCAACCTCAATAGCAAAAGAGATCAGAAATAGCAACCTCATTATCTCATTAACGCATTAAACAAAGAGGTAATGAGGTAGAGGTTTTCTATTCTCTTTTTGCTATACTCATCTTATCTTACTTTAAAATTTGTCTTGACGGGAGTTTTGAAAATATTTATACTTCGCTTGTTGTTTCTATTGACTCTATTTTTATGTAATATATCAGTGGAATATTTTTGAATTTGTTTACAGTTGGCAATTACAAGGTAGGCGACCTTTCGCCGAAAGGTCGCAAATTGTGTTGTACGCCGTGAGTCCTTCATTTCCGTCCATAAACAGGGGCAAGTCGGCTATCGCCGACGCAATGTTTCGGCGAAACATTGCCTACCTTTTTCGGTGTTTCAAATAAAAATTCCACTGATATATTACTAAGTTTTTTTATTTTCAGAGGTTATAAAAATGACCGCTTTTTGTTTTTCAAAATTTCCAGCGGCTTCACCTTGCCAAAAGGTGATGATTCCAGTGTTAACAAAATTGACATTTTGTCAACACTGGATTGGCAAGGCAAAAACTGAAATTGTTTTTTGGGGATGATCATAAATCGACACAGAATGGGAATGCTCCCATAGTGAGAACGAAAATGAACAGAGGTGTTGGATATTAGGAATTATCGTCGGGCAGTACGATGTGCTCAAAAACTTAAACAGATAGATCCGGTTTTTTTAATGAAATTTTGCAACAATTATTGTTGTCGCAAGATTTTCAATAAATGTAGTGAAAATACTTTATGAAGACAATCATCTTTTGGCAGTAGTGAAGCCGAGCGGTCTGGCAACAATGGGACTTGCGAAGGGCGAAGAGACTCTCTTAACACGCAGCAAAGATTATATTAAACAGAAATATAATAAACCGGGTGAAGTGTATCTTGGAGTTGTCAGCCGCTTGGATGTTCCGGTATCTGGAGTGGTTCTTTTTGCCCGCACTTCTAAAGCAGCAGCACGATTAAATGAACAATTTCGTACTCATTCTGTTGAAAAAATTTATGTTGCATTAGTTGAAGGTTCTGTTGATCCGCCGGAAGATGAATGGATTGATCGGATTCGGGAAGATGAACGACATCGAAAAGTATGGCTGACCCGAAATGGAGAAGGGAAAGAAGTAAAACTTCAATATCGTACCCTTCATAAAACTAACAATAATTCCTTAATTGAAATTCAGTTGGAAACAGGCCGTAAACACCAAATTCGGGTTCAGTTTTCCGGTCATGGTTTTCCGATTTTTGGTGACAGAAAATATGGAGCGAAAACAGTTTTTCCAGAAGGAATTGCGTTGCACGCTTTGAAATTAACCGTTACACATCCGACCACACATCAACGTATTGTATTAACCGCACCAATACCGGTGATTTGGAAAAAATTTACTACGTTTTTTTGAGTCCGGGTTAGATCACACAATGAATCTATTACAAAAATTACTTGGTTTGATTCGGTTTCATCACACGCTTTTCGCATTACCTTTTGCGATACTGGGAGCGGCAATGGCGTTGAAACTGAATCTGTACGAAAATCAGGAATATTGTCCCCGAATGATTGAATGGGTTGGTATTCTTTTGTGTATGGTTTTTGCCCGAAGTGCGGCGATGGGATTTAATCGTTGGGCAGACCGTGAACTGGATGCCCAAAATCCCCGAACAACAAACCGACATCTACCAGCCGGATTGTTAACAGTGCAAAGTGTTTTATTTTTTGTTGCGTTTTGTTCTATTGGCTTTATTGTTTCGACGCTTCTTTTTCTTCCGAATTGGATTCCATTGGGGGCTTCGGTACCGGTACTTCTTTTTCTTTTTTGCTACAGTTATACCAAACGCTGGACAATTGCGGCTCATTTTTGGCTCGGCGGAGCCTTAATGCTTGCTCCGCTTGCTGCCTGGATTGTTGTTCGACCAATTCTCTCACCAATTCCGTTACCACCTATTTTGTTGGCATTGGCGGTATTGTTCTGGACTGCCGGTTTCGATTTGATTTATGCAACACAAGATACTGAATTTGATAAAAAGGCAGGTTTATTTAGTGTACCGGGAAAGTACGGAAATAAAATAGCATTCCGGTTGTCTGCAATATGCCATGTTATTTCAGTTCTTTGCCTTGCGTTAATTCCGTACGTTTATGAGTTATTCGGACTCGTTTTTGAACTTGGTGTTACGACAGCAGCACTGATTTTGGCGGCGGAACACTGGATTGCCGTTCCGCAATCAGATAAACCAATTGATTTGTTGCGTGTCAATGTTGCTTTTTTTCAAATGAATATTTTCGTTTCCATTGGTTTACTTATTGTCGGATTATTTGATCTTTTTATATAGAATACACTTCATGTAGTCATTCTTGCATTCACTTGATTGATGTTTTATTGTGTTACGATTTATTTAAGAGGTAGGCAACGTTTCGGCAAAAGGTCGCCTACCAGATAATTTTTCACACGGCAATCATCAATAGGTAGTCAATCTTTCGCCGAAGGGTTTTCACCCACCGTTGGTCGGCGATAGCCGACTTGTCCCAGTTGACGGACGGTAAAAACCAGTTGGCAGAGAACAAAAAAAAATCGTTTACTCCGCTTGCGACACTCTCCACTATCAACTATCAACTAATATAGGCGATCTTGTTGGCGGTCACTTTGACCCTACCCGTTGGGTAGGGCTGGTTTATGTTGTCCTTTCAGGATGTAGGAAAAAAAATTCCACTGATATATTACAAAAAATCAAAATCCCCTGAATTTTCAAACACAATAAACGACACGAAAAGGGAATGCTCCCTTGGTTGGGTAATAATCGTTTATAAGTTTTTGCCGATAAAAATCTGCCCCAATTACCAACAAGTCTATGAACATTAGGAATCATTACACTGATTCGGTTTGTGGTTTGAAAAAAATAGATTGGAGGGTATGTTTTTCATTTGGAGATGATAAAATAATAGTAGGTTTCCGGTTAATTGGAAGTTTTGTTGCGATTATAAAACCGCAATCGCTTTAATTTCCGGTTTAGAGATTTTTGAAACTTTTTTAATCATTAACAATGCCATGACAAGTTTATTATCACGACGCCGTTTTTTGGGAGTGACTGCGGCGGCTGTTACATCAGCGGGATTGCTTTCCGAGAGCCGGTTTTCTTGGGCGCAATCCGCAACCACAACTCCCTTTCCCTCGCAAATTTATAAGGCTCGAATTATCGGAACTCCTACCGATGAGGTTTGCGAAAAATGGAAAGCCGCCGGTTTTGCCGGAATGGAAGTTTCCAACTGGAACGTTTCGCCAGCCGATGCACAGAAAAGTCGTCAACTCGTTGAAAAATACGATTTACGAATTCATTCTGTTATGCGTGGTTGGGCTAATTTCAATGATCCGGCAAAGTATGAGGCTGATATTGAATCTGTGAAAACGGCACTTCGAGCGGCTTCTGCTTTTGGGGCGGATGCGATTTTGTTAGTTCCGTGCCGTGTTGGCGGAATGAAAATGCCGGAAGCGTGGGACTTTGATATTGATTTCGACCCGAAAACATTGAAAGTCAAAACGGTTGCCGAAGGCGATAACTCTCCTTATGCTGATTATATTGCGGCACAAAATCTTGCAACAGAATCATCCCTTCGTGCGGTGGAATCACTTATTCCGGTTGCTGCTCAAGAAGGAGTTCGTATTGCTATTGAAAATGTTTGGAACAACCTTTGGTGTACACCGAAATTTTTTGCTGCCTTTTGTAAATATTTTAATCATCCATGGGTTGGCTGTTATTTTGATCTTGGCAATCACGTCAAGTACGCCCGATGCGAAGAATGGCTCAAGGAGCTTGGTAATTCCATTGTCAAACTGCATATTAAAGGGTTTAAGGTCAAGGAGGTGAAAGGTAAACTTGGCGGCGGTCCTGGTGATTGGGCTAATATTGATCAAGCATCCATTGACTGGAAATTGGTACGAAAAACACTGTCCGATATTCGATACAACGGTTGGATGAGTATTGAGGAAAACGGTTACAGCGATACCGAATACAGTAAAATTCTCGACAAAATTATTGCCGGTGAATAAATGGAATGACCGGTTTGGGACATTTATGTCTCGGTTATACTCATGACACGTTACAATTCGGCTTTATAAAAGCAGAATTGTAACGTGTGTTTTATTTCAAAATCATGTCAATCTGTTGAGCCCGTCAAAATCAGTTTATTCCGCCAAAAAACGAACATCAAATTGTCAAGTGTGATGAATATATGACTACCCAAAGTATATTGTTTCGTCAATAATGATTCTATTGTTCATCTTCGAATTGTCCCGGAATTGTCTGACCGCAGAACCGGCAACAAGATTCCGTATCAATATTGTATTCGTCAATTCGATATCGGTAACGTGAAATAACTGCTTGATGACATTGCGGACAGTAAGTCGTTTGCCCAGCCGGATCATCAATGTTGCCCGTATAAACAAAACGAAGTCCTGCCGAAAGAGCAATTTCACGCGCCCGGAACAACGTTTGAGCCGGAGTCGCCGGCAATGCAGTTAATTGATATGCCGGATGGAACGCCGAAAAATGAATCGGTATTTCCGTACCAAGATTGTGCACTAACCACTTCGAAAGTAATTCTATTTCCGTTGCCGAATCATTAAGAGTTGGAATCAAAAGAGTTGTTACTTCAAGCCATGTCGATGACCGGTTGGCAAGATAACAAAGTGTTTCCAAAACCGGTTCCAATCGGCTGTTACAGTATTTTTGATAAAATTCGTCTGAAAACGATTTAAGATCAATATTGGCAGCATCTATCTGATCAAAAAAAATCGGGCGTTTCTCTTCAGTAATAAAACCATTGGATACAACCACTGTTTTAATTCCCTCACGACGACAAAGCCGAGCAACATCAAGAACATATTCCAACCAAATAATCGGTTCATTGTACGTAAAAGCAACACTGCGGCATCGAAAACGTTTTGCTTGATCAACAATCTCTTCCGGTGTTGAATTTGTTTTAAGCAACAATAACTCCCGCGAACGCGCCGTCGTCCAGTTCTGGCAAAATCGGCAAGCAAGATTGCATCCGACTGAACCAAACGATAATACCTGAGAACCAGGATAAAAATGATTTAGCGGTTTTTTCTCAATCGGATCAATTGCCAAACCGGTATTTTTGCCGTATGAGAGCAAAACAATATTACCGTTCCGGCATGTTCGAATACCACAAAATCCCAACATCCCTTCTTTGATGGAACAATAATGCGGACAAAGATTACATGTTGCCATTCGATTTTATGAAAACGAAAAACCGTCGGGTCAATCCATTGAACCGACGGTGAAACTTCAACACCCGATACAAAATACCGAATGAGAAGATGAGAAAAAACTCCTTTTCTTTCTCCTGAATTTTCGAAGTGCTCTTTTGCTTCCTACATCAGAAAACACTACGCAGACCGCAGGTCAAGCTCCCAAGCCGCCCAAATGCACGTCCGATTAACGTCATACCTCCTTGCATGACATCATTTTCATGATTGCAAAAGAATATGAAAAATCGCCGTTTCGGTCAAGACGAATTTGTGTTGTTTTTCGACTTTTTTTTGAAAAAATTCTTTTTTATTGGGCGGTGAACATGTTTTATGGGTAATTTGGGTGATTGGGAAAATGAGGTAATATTGTTTGCGTTTTATCGTAATACCACACCAGAACAGAATGAAAACACCAATTACCATCGTAACCGGTTCATGGCAATCTGATAAGTTTTACCGCAAACAGTTACAAAAACAAAATCAACAGAGTCCGCAAAATTGCGCAAATATTCAGTCCGCCGATTACACCGATTTGCGCAGATTTTGGGCGGTTATTTTTTTAAGAATTACGAAACAGGCAAAATAACAAGACATAACGAAAAGAGAATTGTAATCTATCAGTGGAATTATTATTTGGGGTTCTTCACTCTGAAGGGGTGAAAATCGAAACACAAAAATTCCGCTGATATATTACAGAGAATTGATGAAAAACATGGGATGATATTCAGGGAACATTTTAAAAGTTCTGCGAAAATCTGCGTCATCTGCGGACTATTTTGAACAATGTATTCGTGCGATTAATAAAATAGACCGTTATGTTCGAACTACTTGAGAGTAGATCGCAAATGTGTATAATTCAAGAATTGTTTAAGATTTTGCAATATTAGTAATATTTTAGCGGACTTTTATTTAGACAGCCCAACAAGAGATTTCGAGTTGTCATTATAACTGTAAACCACAAATTACAGAATTATTTATTATTTTTCTTTTCGATTCAATGTCATCAGATTATTCATTCGACGACATGGTTCAGCGCACGCTCACTGTTGGTGTTTTGACACAGACGCAGGTGAACGATATTTGGGCGGAAATCGGCGTCAATTCTCCAACCTCCGAACAATTTTTACAAGCAGCATTGCGGCGTGCTTTTTTGACGAATTATCAAATTGATCGTTTGTTAAGTGGTGAATCGTTTGGTTTTTTTTTCGGTCCTTACAAGGCATTGTATATGGTGGGAGCAGGAACTTTCGCTCGTGTTTTTCGGGCGGTTCATCGTGAGACCGGCGAAATAGTCGCCGTAAAAGTTCTACGTGCCCGATTCAGTGACAACGAAGCCTTCATCAATCACTTCATGATCGAAGCAAAAATTGTTTCCGAATTAATTCATCCCAATATTGTTCCGGTTTTCGGTGCGGATTCAAGCGGTTTTCTCCATTACATGGCAATGGAATTTGTTGAAGGTCAGACACTTCGGGAGTTTCTCAAGATACGGAAAAAAGTGGAAGCCCGAACAGTGGCGCAAATCGGAATTGATATTTGCAGCGGTCTCGAATACGCACTGCGAACCAAAAAATTACCGCATCGCGATCTAAAATTAAGCAATGTCCTACTTTCCTCCAATGGTCAAGCAAAACTTGTTGATTTCGGATTGGCTTCCATTGCCCAAGAAAAAGCCGGTACGGAAATCCCGTTTTTGAAAAACCAACAATCAGTTGATTATATCGCATTGGAAAAAGCATCAAACTGTCCCAAAATGGATCCGCGAAGTGATCTTTATTTTCTCGGCTGTATTTTGTATCAACTTCTATGCGGACAATCGCCGTTTATCGAAACAAAAGATCGAAACAAACGAATGGACAGAAACCGGTTCTTCAGCGTTAAACCAATTCAACAAATTGAACAAGGAATTCCCGGTTCGTTTTCGTTTATTGCCAACAAGGCGTTAATGGTCAATGTGGATCAGCGTTACCAAACACCGTCGGAGATGTTGGTTGATTTGCGTGGAGTTCTCAAGCGGCTCGATTCCGGTAACACAGACGAAACCGCTGCGTCTTTGCGTTTTGATGGGATTGAGGCGTTGCAGCGTGACCGCGAACAGCGAATCCAAAAAATCGAAACCGCAACCGTGATGCTGATCGATTCCAATCCAAAAACACAAAAAGGTCTTGAAAATCTTATGGCAAAACTCGGTTATAAAACTCTTTGTATTCGTGAACCGGATGAAATGATGAAAGTATTTGCCGAAAATGATTTAGCGGCACAATGTATTATTTTCAATGCGCAATCACTTGGGATGCGGGCGGTTCGTGCGTTCAATGATTTTGCGCAACGGCGCGGACTTCGTGATGTTGCGGCGATTTTGCTTCTTGATGCGGGTCAAGCGGATTGGGCAGATTCGGTAACGCCCCAACATCACCGTGTTGTCCTAACAATGCCGGTTACCATAAAACAGTTTCGTGATTCCATGACCTGGCTCCTCGAAGGATTCGGGAAAAAACATAAATAACCAACCACAAAAAATTACAGAAAATAACAAATCAAAACCTAAGCAATGTTTCATCAAATAGTGTGTGTTGGCACCAACAATGCAATATTATACTGTGTGTCTTTAATAAAAATTACTTTCATCATCATCATCATTCAGTGGAATATTTTACAACACGAACGAACCACACAAAACACACAAAATAACACGAAAAGAGTCAAAACAAAAATTTCGTATTTTTCGTGCTATTTTGTGTGTTTCGTGTTGCAAAATGTAAAACATCATAAATATTACTACAAGAGGTATAGGTGAAAAACTATACGTATTAAGTTAAGTAAACAGTAAATTGATATTGAAAATGAGGGTTTTTGTAATTTTTTTTTTTAACAAATTGCCCTGAAAATTAATGATTTTTTATTGCGTCAGGTTAATGGCGCGGCAAATTAATATGCGTTTTTTTTTCTCTGCCGGAGAACCAAGCGGCGATACTCATGCAGCGGCTCTTATTGAAAAAATTCGGGAACATGTTCCTGATGCGGAATTTGCCGGTTTCGGCGGAACGCGAATGCAACAAGCCGGTTGTCAACTGCTCTTCGAAATGACGACGTTGGCATTCATGGGAATAATTCAGGTTATTACAAACTATTTTTTGTTTCAAAAAATTCTCGGCAACGCCAGAAAATATTTTCGAGAATATCATATTGATGCCGTCATTTTGGTTGATTACCCCGGCTTCAACTGGCATATTGCGCGTGCAGCAAAAGAACAAGGTATTCCGGTTTTCTATTTTATGCCGCCGCAATTATGGAGTTGGGCATCATGGCGTGTTCGTAAAATGAAGAAATGGGTTGATTGGATTCTTTGTCCGTTGCCGTTTGAAGAATATTGGTTCAAACAACACGGTTGCCAAACCGTGTATATTGGTCATCCTTTTTTCGAAGAGATTCGGAACAAAATTTCCGACCCGACCTTTTTGGAAAGTTTTTATAATCAGTACGGTAATGCCCCAATTCTGACACTTTTACCTGGTTCGCGAAATAAAGAAGTGATGATGAATCTTGACGACATGCTTCTTACGGTGGAATATATTCGTTCTATTCTTCCCAAAGTCCGACCGGTTTTTTCACCCGTCAATACATCTCATGCGGAATATATTCAGAAACGAATGAATGAATTAGACATTTCTATTCCGATTTTTGTTGGTCATACACAAGAATTGATTCGTGCGGCGGATTGTTGTTTAGCGGTTTCCGGTTCCGTGTCTCTGGAACTCCTCGCTTGTAATAAACCAACCGTAATTTATTATCGTGTCGGAAAGTTACCGTTTTTGATTCAACGTTGTTTTCGGAGAACTCGATATATTACCTTAGTCAATTTACTCGGTATTGATCGGCAACCATCAATGAAAGGTATTAAACGCACTAAAACAAATAAATCAATAAATCGGTCGCCTATTTTTTATGATGATTCTCTATGGTTCATTCCGTCCGAACCCAGTTTGACAGATCGTGACCGAATGTTTTTTCCGGAATTTCTGACCGCAACAGATCGTTCCAAAGATGCAGCTGCCTATCTTATTCATTGGCTTTCAAAACCCGCACATCTGGCAATGCAAAAACGTTGCCTTACCGTATTGCTTCGGAATGTTGATCGAATCGACTCCCCATTGGAACAAGCCGCGCAAACAATACTTAATATAGTTGAGAGTTGATAGTGGATAGTTCACATGTGGAGTTAAAACCATTGCGGTCAAAACTTCGCTTGTGACATTATTAACTATTAACTGTCCACTACTAACTATTCACTATTAACTATCCACTATCAACTATCAACTATCCACTATCAACTATCAACTATTATGTATCAACCAACACCTTACGATATTAACTTTCAGTTTCTTGGTTTTCCAATACGGATACATCCGTTGTTCTGGGTGGTGATTACGTTGTTCGGAATACAAGGACCCATTATTGAGATGTCTCTCTTTTTTATTGAAATAGTTCTCTGGGTTGCTGCTGCATTTGTTTCTATTCTTGTTCATGAGTTGGGACATGCTCTTGTCTTCCGTTATGTTTATCGAGTACCATCACAAATTATCTTTCATGGAATGGGCGGAATGACTATTCCTTATATTCCACATCAACGACGATATGGTTTTTTCGGTTTACTTTGTGAAGTGTTTCTTTCGGCAGCAGGACCGCTTGCCGGTTTTGTTTTAGCAATATGTTTCATTGCCCTTCTTGTATTATTAACAACGCAATCCGGTAAAGCAGTTTTCGATAATGGACTCATATTGACCGAGTTGAGTGTACAATCAATCGTCTCTGTTTTTATGTTAAACGTCTTTGTCATTTCGATTATTTGGGGCATTTTTAATTTGTTGCCAATCTATCCAATGGATGGAGGACATATTTTCAGAGAAATTTTTTCTTTTATTTCTCCACGCAATGGAGTTGCCAATTCACTCATTCTTTCGATGGTAACTGCGATTCTTTTTGCTTTTTTATCATTCCGTTTTGGGGGAATGATTATGGTATTATTGTTCGCTTATTTCGCTTATCAAAACTATCAGGAACTTTCATTCAGATCGTTTCGACGCTGGTAATTTCAATATCTGACGAATTTTATCGAAACAAAAAGCATCAGAAACTTTTTTCATCGCTTCAACAAAAAAATGATCCGCCAAAAGAAATTTCAACAACAAATTTTGTCTCAAAAATATTGATTATTATGCTGTGCTGCGGTGAAATAATTTAAAAACATTTTTAAAAAAAATAAAAAAAAATAAAAAAAATCAAAATCTCCCTCTTGTAGGTTTTATAAAATTGTGTAATCTGTTTACTTAATGAATGTGATTAACGCGATGAAGAATTTAATCCGCCTCATTAACGCTCAATAATGATCAAGAAAATAAAGTCAGTGTGAGTGCAGTTAAAAAGTCATCGAAACAATCTTAAACAGTTAAACAATAGCGGCAGTAATAAAAAAGGTAAAATCAAAAATTGTTTGTAATATTTATTACGAGAGTTTGGTTGCAAGTTTAGTTACTGTGTTGATGTTTTTATTCAGAAGGTGTTGTCAACTGTTTAATGATGAAGAGTAATTGAATTTATTAAACGACTTGTTAGTTAATTTTTGTTATCGACAGGTCGCAAGCCGGATGATACTGTTATTTATACAGGAATTGTCCTTGAGAAGAGTTGCTCTTATTAAATAAACTAATCAAGAGCAAAACTGAGGCCTCTGCGAAACGTCGAAGGGACTCGCCGAAATTGTCGACTTCTTCCAAAAAATATGTTTTTCTCCAACAAGAAGGAATGTTTTCTTTGCAAGATGAATTTTGCAGTAGTTCCCTTTGTGCGCTTCGATGGTATAAACTGTTTTGGGGATGGAATTGTTTGCTCAGTGTGAGTGAACGCCCCATTTTGTTTAAGGGATGGAGTTGTATGCTTCATTTCAACATTAAATCTTTTTTCAGGAGATGAAACTATGCCGAAAAAAGCTGCGAAGAAGGCTGTTAAAAAAGCCGTGAAGAAATCAGTTAAAAAAGCCGCTAAAAAGGTGACAAAAAAAGCCGCCAAAAAGGTAACTAAAAAAGCACCTTGCCGAAAGGCTTGCAGCAAAGAAGACTAGATTCTTCAAGACGATTTTCTCGTCAATAGAAACGCTTAAAAGTGTCCGCAAAACCACAAGTCCAAAACTTGTCGGTCTTGTGGATGCTTTTTTGTTATTTTAAGTACCAACAATGTTATTAAATATCTTGTCCGTTTTCATTGCTGAAAATAATAAAACAAACAAAATCAGTCTAAACAAAAAAATTTTGCCCATCCTGTTCTATGACTACAAAGGATCAAAATGTAATATCACCAAAGTTACAAGAACCAGTACCTACTTGGGATAAACCAATTGAGGAACAGTTCGCAACAACCCAAGTAACTCATGATACTTTCTTCGAGTTGGTTTTTCAACTCAAAAAATTTGCTTGTGCATTTCTTATCTTTTTATTACCATTAACGTTGCAGAAGCAACTAAGTATTCCCAATCTGACAATATCTGTCCGGCGTTTCCGCGATGAAAATTTTCGGGAAGCCCGTTCCGACATGATCTATGAAATCCCGCTCAAAAATAACCAAAATAAACATGTAAAAACATACGTCGTGATAGAACACAAAAGTTATGACGAATCACATACGATGCTGCAATTGTTCAATTATGAGGTTCAAATTATTAGTGCCGAGATTGATTTAGCAAAAAAGAAGGGGATTTATACAAAAGATTTTAAACTGCCGCCAATTATTCTGATCATATTTCATCATGGCGGTGGCATTTACACGGGTTCGGTTGAACTTTCCGACGAATTTGAGAAAATTGATGGAGCAGAAGAATTTACAATCAAACAACGAGGAATCGTTTGTGATTTGTCACGGATGACCAAAGAAGATTTACCGCATGATCCTAACGTACCGGAACTTTATATTGCGTTGCGCATTATGCAGGTTATAATGAGTAAAAATCTTGACGGGATTTTGCAAGAAGAATATTTATTGGATGAGTTGAAACCTTACACGAATGATCCGGATTATCGTAAATTTGCACGTCTTCTTATGTGTTATATTTTTGACAGTAATCGTTATTTGACCGAAGAAGGCGAGAAACAATTCAAACAACAACTTAAACAAACATTTAAAGGAGTAGAAATTATGTGGTCTCCGTTAGCAGAACGTTACATCGCAACCGGCGAAGCTAGAGGTATCAAAAAAGGTATCGAACAAGGTCGCACCGAAGGTAGAGTCCAAGGTATCGAACAAGGTATCACCGAAGGTAGAGTCCAAGGTAGAGAAATAGGTATCACCGAAGGTAGAGAAATAGGTGAATTAGAAGGTCGAATAGAAGCCATTATCTCTATCTTGGATGTAAAATTTGGTGAAGTTTCTGAAACTGTTCGTGATTCACTTTGTGTTATTACAGACGTTAACCGTCTTCAAGCACTTGTCCGGTTTGCTGCAAAATGCGATACTTTTGAGGAATTTTATAAACAATTGAACATTGATAAAACGTAATCGTGATTGTTCGCTATCAACATTTAACTCATACCTATTTTTTAAATTATG
>JAITBS010000322.1 GCA_031283515.1 Planctomycetaceae bacterium | reverse complement strand
ACTATCAACTATCAACTACTCCCGTTGTCTTTTCAGGATGTAGGAGAAAAAAATTCCACTGATAGATTACTAATTCCAGTAAACTAACGTCAGCGTTCGTACAACACGGATGCCTCCCTCCTTACAACATGGATACTTATCTCCTTACAACACGGACGCTTACGTGTGCATACCGCACACACAGGCGTCAACCATATCGGTAATAATTCCGCTTGCGAAACACTCTCCACTATCAACTCTCCACTATCAACTACTCAACGTTATTTTCTATAATCGAAAAAATTTATCTTTTTTCTCCAAAGTATTGACTTCATTTGTTGTGATGATAGAATAATCGTTGAAGTTGTTAAAACTTACCTATTTGTTGAGCATGTTTCCTTCAGAAATAAACGTTTTTTCTGAGGTGATTGTTCTATCACATTTCACACAAGGAGTTTACTATGATCAGAATGTTTGTTTATGTTTCTGTAGTATTGTTGTTTGTTTTTGCGACGGTCACTATTGCTTCGGCGGACGAGACTGTCTCCCAAACAACTACTGTTACTGAATCTGTTGTCGCACCGTGCGATTGCAGTGCTCCCCATTTCGATCCGTGCCATCCGCCTGTTGTGTATCGTCGGGGGCTTTTCGGTATTTACCGTCCGGTTGTTTACGCACCGGTTTATTATCCGGTTTATCCGCGATATGTCCGTGCATGGCAACCAATTTACCCCGTTTGGTAAATCCTGGTAAATCATTGATCAATAATAAAACCAAAGATTTTATCCATAAGTATTAAGTCAAGTATAAGTTCTTTATTTTCAAGAAGTTGATTTGTTAAATCATTGTCAGATGATAAGTAACTGTAGAGAGTTTTAATGAAATGAAGATGGGTAAACTCTTGACTTAATACGTAATGGGTATAATGACCTTTCTCCGAAATTTGTACGGTTGAGAACTACAAACCGATACAACATTTTGGAGAAAGGTTATTTTTTGAGTTTTTTATCATGAGTAGAAGATTTTGTTTCTATTACGGTTTTGAGCGTACAACACCGACAGGTAAGGTGTTATATTTTATTGGGTTTGGAGTTTCATAAGCGGAGTCAGTGAAAAACGGATCAAACGGTCCTGGTCGTTGGATCATTGGAGCTGTCATAATACGCGGCGGCTGTGAAATCCAATCTTTTCCCTGAAAAATCGGGTCTTCCATACAACGCACTTCCTCCGCTCCGTAATACGGTCCCATCGCATCAACCCACAAAATAACACGGAGTAAATCATCACCTGTTACTTTAATGTTGTTATGTTGACCGCTCATCATCCGATGAATCAACCGGCTTTTGTACGACAATTTTTTCATCGGCGGATACGTTGCATAAGCCGCCGGATCACGTTGATCATACGCTTCCACAAGAATAGTATCTGCCCAACCAAAACCACCAATCTGTTCTGTTTCGGTTGCTGTTTTGTATGGCGCACCCCAAGTCGGACTGCCCATCAATGTCATGTACGGCTCTTTGAACCCAAGAAAACCCGGTCGAAGTACGGCATTGAATTTTTTGTACGCTTTATGGTCAGGATTTTGGTGACATTCACCGCAATATTGATCCAATACCGGTTGGACGTAACGTTCATAACTTACCGTAATATCGTTCCAAGAAACCGGCGTGATTTCCGACGGCGCACGTTTTAACGCTTTACCTGTTTGAGCGGTCACTGGTGAACGGGTCATGGATTCATGGCAACCCAGACAACCGCGTGTTTCTCTCGGTAAAACTCCAGTAAAACTTTTCATCGTTTGCAGTGCAAGTTGATTTTTGTCCAGTAATTGAAAATGAAGAGCAATGCCTGACGGTGCCGTAAAACTCACACTACCATCGTCCTCAATTGGAACTGTTCCAATAATTTTCTTCACACCTTCCGATTGATTCACCGATATTTCCGGTCCCGATGAAACATAATTCCGTTTGTACCAATAAGTATAGGTTTTATGTTCAATCGACCAGATACGTAAATACTTTGCTTTGTTACGAAGTTCTTCAGGAGCATTTTCGTACACATTATTACTGTAAATTATTCCGGTATTGGGTTTGTCCCGTTCCGCCCAACTGGGCCACTCAACACGTTCCGACGCAATTTGCGGAACAATTCGCGGACGAATCGGTTGGGCATCGAAAAGATGATGCTCGCCTTCAAACACCAATTCACGATTGCCGTCGGTGTCCATCAGTAAAAGGACGAATTTTTCCGCAACATCTTTGCCTTGCGAATTTTTTATAACTCGGCGTGCCGATACCAGAAAATCTTTTTCACTGAGCGGATACGGTGAATAATACGAAACGTAATTTCCAGAGAGATGATAATTTTCCGATTCTTTGGGATCAACAGAGCCATTACCACTTTCAGGCCAAACCACTTCTTGTGTTACTTTTGTTAGCCCATCGGGAAAATTGAAACCTTTACCCGGATCGATAATTCCGACACTGCCGCTGAACCAGTTATGATGAGCGGAACCGGTAAACATAACACGTTCACTACCGGGAATAGATCGGGCATCTTTCAACAAATCGGGCCACACCGATTGATTACCCCAAAATGTTTGTACTTGTGTTCCGTCGGTGTTCATTGTCCAAAGACTTTGTGCACGCCAAAGCGGTTTATCGGTGTATTCCCAACGAGTGTAAATCACGCGGCCGTCACTCATAACCGACGGCGTGTATTCCGGTTCGCCGTTGCGGGAAATAATGTACAAATTTTTGTCGCCCGGTTTGGTGTTCAACGCCATACGAGCCAACACGAATGCATTTGTCGGCGGCATACAGCGTACATAAATATGCCCGCGTGTAGTCAGGAACATGAAATTTTTACCATCAGGGAGATAGACCGGATCGAAATCATCGAAAATTCCGGCAGTTAATTGACGTTCACCGCTTCCATCAATATTAATTTCATAAATGTGAAAATTCTTTTCGTTATGCGGTTTGAAACCGACAAGAACTTTATTAGCGTCATACGAAAGATCGGGCCGCCAAAAGGAGCCGTGTAACGGTTTTTGCGGCATCAACTGTGTTTGGTGACCGCCCGGATTCAACCCTTTGAGTCTCATCAAGCGACCGCCGGGAACCGCCATATAACCTAAACGATGACGTGTTTCGTGGTGTGATTCACTTCCTTGAGGCAAGGGACTATCAACATAAATCAAAGAGTCAAAATCAATCACCGGATTTTTGAACATTATTTCCCGTTTGGTACGGCGAACCGCAATGTATAAATCCTGATCATCACCGGATAATGTTTGGGCTTGGGTTTCAAATTCCTTGAGTTGTTTTAATTCGGTGTTGAGATCAACTGTGGGATATTGTTTTATTATTCTTGCCGCCAAATCTTTTGCCCAACCGATTTCTTGTAATGAGCGTTCAACGGTTGGTTTACCGTTACACTGAAACAACCATTCTTTTTCGAGCAATTTTTGAGTTTCGTTATCGGTTCGGTTTTTAACCGGCGGCGTTTCTGGAGTTTGGTACGGAGCAACTGCTTCGGAAACATGCGGACGATTTTCAACAATATTTTCCATATCAAGAACAATTTCGTACAAATTCCCTTCATTCTGTTGGTATGCAGTGTGAAATTTTTTAACTTGTTGCCATTTTAGCCGGTCGGTATCGGAAAGAAGTTGCCACTGATGATCGGTCAACGGCAGATATTCGGTGTAGGCGGTTTCGAGTTGTTTCGCGCGGTTACGTAATTGTTCGGTGTTCCACGTCATCATTGCCGTCGGACTTTGCTGATATTTAATAAGATAAGCATTGACTTCCGACGGATAATCGTTGCGTAAAATCCGGTGAAGAGCAACTCCGGTCAACGTATCGAAATTATCCGCTTTGACCACATTTTCACGTGTTGCGAGCAATGTTTGTTGGTAGGAATCACGTTTAACGTAGTGTTTTTTTGCTGCTTCTTCTGCATTTTTCAATACGTTATTGGGCAATGTTTTACCGGCGATAAAAGCGGTTTTGATTTCACCGGAACTCAACGCACGGTTATAAAAACGAAAATCATCCAGTTTTCCGTTAAAAAATTCATTTTGCCCAGAATAGGAACCGATGAAGGCTGGGGCATTAATGGTTGCTTCATCTAGTTTTTTGACATTAGGCGGATTGTATTCGTAAGACCAATATTTCTTGATTGGTCGAAAATCTGCGGATGTATCAATTTGCCGTGATTGCCGTTGATAATTTCCGATTTCGTTACCGTCAAGATAAATGTGCATTATTTCGCTGTCAAAGGTTGCGGCGATGAAATGCCAATTTCCGTCCAAGAACTCTTCCGGTGCGATGACGGCATCACATTCGGCGTAATTTCCGCCGGTGGTTAAACCGAAGGAAAGAAAATGTCCGCTATTTTGAAACGAGAATAAAATCCGATTTTGGACAGGACCGTTGACATCTTCTTTGCGAAAAATTTCATTGTAAACGTCAAATTTTCTGGGAGCAATCCAAACAGTAAGTGTGAGTTCTGTCAGACCTGACGGTATGAAATCGGCGGGAATTTCAATTTGATACTGACCGGAAAGATCAACGGCTTTTCCGTACACTCCGTCAACACGCGGAAGTTCCGGTGAAATTTTGGCGCAAAATTGTTCGTTAACCGAATTTTGTACCAATCTCGGAGAATCGTTATCGAAAGACCATTGACCGATTAAACTGTCATCTGCAACCGATATGGTAACAACCGATAAAGTAACAATGGTACAGAAAAACAATAAAAAATACAAAATATAATTTCGCATTTTATTTCTCCTTTTAGATTACGGTGATGCCGCGATAGGGTTAAAAAAATCGGTATGACCGGTAATTTTATATGATCGAGAATAAAAAATCAATATCAGATCGAAAATTCACCTGCCCATTTATAAATGTGTTTTATTAAATTCTCGTAATCTATCAGTGGAATCTTCGTCAACTTGTTTAGCAATGAAACTCCAAAGGTAGTCAACGTTTCGGCGAAAGGTTGCCTACCAGTTAGTCGCCTACCTTTGAATTGCCAACTGTAAACAAATTCAAAAATATTCAACTGAAGGATGATGAACGTAACTTTTATAAAGACACACAGTAGATAACTTAGAAACGTCGACTCAATGAAAAATCGTATCCGATACTGAATGATCGATTATTGTCCGTTATTGGCAAAATCACGGCATTGGTGATGGTGAGTTGACCAAACGACACCGGAAGTCCTATGGCAATATTGAGCGGATTGGGTTTGTTTGCCGTCGAACGAACAAAAATATTGTCCCAATTATTAGATATTCGCCTGTTATCAGCATGATCTGTTGTGATAGTCCAGTCCAGTTCCAAGAATCCGCCCAAACAGCACGAATGAGAACCCAACTCATTTCGATAAAACCAACGCCCCAGTTGCCAGCCAAAACGAACCATTGTTGATTCGTTGATTTTCACCTTATTATTGTTGAACCAAAGTTCATTTCCAGAAACAGAAATATCGGTCTGGACAAGAAAATGCCCAAACAAATTTTCATTCGGATGCCATTGTAAACCGAAATACGGAACAAGATAATACGCCTTGTTTTTCAACATGGCGTTGGAAACCCGCCAGTCCTCCGCAGTCGGGAACACAACACCAATACCACCGGAAAATGTAAATTCATCGGAACAAGACAAAAGATACTTAAAAATTAACGAGAGATTCCCTAATTCTGTTGCGCTTCCAACGGATTGGTTGTTCGGAAATCCAACGTGTTTGGAAGTAAACTGATCGAAAAACGGAACACGTACTTCAATAGACGAACAAGAATTCAAACATGTCTCAATACCAAATGTAAATTGATGAACCGACCGACTATTCTGAAAATTAGTTGCGTTAATTGTGGTCGCATTGTTAAGTTGCCGGTAATCAAACCAAATCCGTTTTTTGATTTCAGCGTTAAAGTGTTCCGCAAGATTCAACCGACTCAACAGTAATGTCGGAACTGAAAAAATTTCCGATTGCTCCTGAAACATCACACCAACTGATCGCCCCAAACTCCAAGCATTATCGCCAATCATCTCAGGAACTCCCCAATCCGTACAAAATCGGTAAAAATTATTATCGCAACTATAATTCGGAAATTCGTCAAAAATATCCTGTGTTTCCGACAACGTTTCCACAATAGAATTACCGGAAAACAAATGTTCCGTAACAGAAGAACACGTTTGAGTATTCTGAGATTTCGGTATCAGTTTGGGTTTTAATTTTGTAACTGACGGAGATTTGTTTGCTGACGATAAATTCGTTACAGATTTTCCGTTTTTCAGTTGAGAAGCGGCTGGTTCGTTTGTTCCTTCTTTTGAGAGAAAATGTTCCGACGATTCCGCAGCGGAAATACCTATTTGAGTGGCGGTTTGGATAATTTCACCGGCTGTTTGTGCGGTAATTTGTGAAGGGATTTGTTGCGGTGGTGTTTTCAGTTGTTTGGGGGACATCGTGGGCAAAACCGAATAAACCGGTTCACAAGGCAGAATGTCATAACCCGCATGTTGATTCGATGATTGGCTTTTCGGGTTGCCGAGAAGCCATTCAATATCACTTTCGCTCGGTTTGCGATATTGTTTGGGTTCAGGCGATTGCGGCAACACCCAATTAACACCAAAAATACCAAAAATCAACACAATAACAGCAAAACGGCCTATAAATCTTGTTGTTTTCATTTTTTTATTGCCCATTTTGTGAAAACAATTTATTTTCTTTAGTCAGTTATTTTCTTCGATTATTAAGGAATCAATCGAGGTTATTCCCTATTCTTTCGATTTATCGGCGAACAAAACAGGCAATCTACAACGATTTTTTCGATAATAACGATTTTTTTGATTTTATCGATAATTACAAAATAAGTAATTATTCAGTAGATTTTTTGTCCGCAGATTACGCAGAGAGACGCAGATTCTTTTTATCCGCAGATTTTCGCAGAAAGACGCAGATTCTTTTTGTCCGCAGATTTTCGCAGAAAGACGCTGATTCTTTTTGTCCGTTTGTTACACAGATGCTCGCAATTTTTTTGCGAACATCTGCGTCATCTGCGTACTAAAATTTATGTAATTATTCAACGGAATTTTTATTTTTTCTGTGTTCATGGACAAAGCGCAACATATTTCCTTTGTCCCAAGCGGGCAATGTGAAACAACCCGCCGCGATACGGCGGGTATGAAGTTTACACGTTGTCAAATATTGCAACGTTTATTGTTAAGTGTTGTGAATTATGGGGCTGCGGATTCACCGCCGGAGATTGATCCCAATGCTCCCCAGACACCAAATTCACTGGGACCGCTTGTAACTTGTTTCGGTGTGGTGATTCCAGATGTTACACAATTGATTGTATC
>JAITBS010000527.1 GCA_031283515.1 Planctomycetaceae bacterium | reverse complement strand
CGAATCGCGTTATTAAATCAAAGCCAACCAATCATCCCGAATCAAAACGAAATCGAATAGTAACAAAATAGGTAATATATCAGCGGAATTATTTTTGAATTTGTTTACAGTTGGCAATTACAAGGTAGGCGACCTTTCGCCGAAAGGTTTTAAACAACACAATAAACCTACGGTCGCAACGGTGGGTTTGGTTATGGTGTTGTACACAGTTGTTTTTTCATTTCCGTCCGTCAACAGGGGCAAGTCGGCGAGTACGCCGTATTGTTTATTGTTTAAAACGTTTCGGCGAAACGTTGGCTGCCTTTTTGAGTTCCATTGGTAAACAAATTGACGAATATTCCACTGATAGATTACAAAAACCCTTGTTTTTAAGCACCAAAAATTTTTAAAAAGGAAGATCCGCTGTATGCCAAAAACTTCCAGAATTACCTTCATTTCCAACCACAGAGCGTGATTGTTTGATTTATTTGACGGCTGGGTTATGTTGTTGTTGTTGAAACAAAAAACATGCTTCAAAAATTCGTTGTGATTCAGCGGAATTTCCGTAAAGTATTCTCTTTGTTTCGTCCCGCAGGAACGGCACTTTAGCACTTTATTAAGCGTATGTTTCCGCTTACGGTTATCGGTTTTATTCTAAAGTTGGTTTTACACATTGACCGTTACGTTGTGCTTCGAGCGTTTCCAGTTCAAACGCACCGTAAAAGTCGGCGTTGTTGTCCAGCCAAAGTGCAATTGTCCGATATTCCGCCGGAGTTAACGAAACATCGTAATGCCCCTTCTTTAGCAACTTCCAAAGCAGTGAGGCGTTTGCGCCGAATTGTCCGGGAAAGGTTCGCGATGTTGTAAACGAATTCCATGCACTACCATTAGACGGCAACGGATCCATTAGCTCCGGTGATGCTTTTTGGTACTTTCCTTTGTACACAAAAATATACGGACGCAATTTAATGTACGATTCAAAGAAATGTGTTGTCAAATTTGAAACAGGTTTACCGCGTCCCAATCGGAATGTTTTACCTGCATCCGCTTCTTTTTCGTGACAGGAAATACAGTGTTTATCCCAGATTGGTTGAACGAGTGCCGGATAATTAAACGGATTGGAACCAACCATTTCTGGAGTGATTATTGCAACCGGTTTACGGAATGCGGCAGGATAAACGGTTGGTCTGGCAGTACTGCGTTGTCGTCCTTCGTGGCAACCGAGACAGGTTAATGTTTCACCCGGTTTGACATACGTTGCACTTCGCATTGTCTGAACCGCAACACCTTCTTCGTCCAACGCCTGAAAATAGACGGGAACATCCACCGGTAACTCAAACCGAACACTGCCATCCGACTCCACCGGAACAGTTCCCAACACTTTTCGTGCTCCTGTCTCATTACCGTAACCAATCCAAGGAACATTGGCATTCGGTGTTGTTTTCGGTAATACCTGAACAATTCGTAACTCTTTGATTTTCGCTCCGGCAGGAAATGGGCGGTTCGTTTCGTAAACATTGGTTACACCAACAATTCCTGTTTCAGGAAGTTTTTCGTCTGTAACAGCATTTGTTACAGCTGGCGGAAGTCCGACTAAGGTTTGATGTGGAATTACCGGCGGTATTGTTCGCGGTTTCATCGCCATCGGAGATTGGCATGAAATATTAGGGTCACGGTAAAGTAAAATTTTGTTACCAAATGAATCCAGCAGATAAATTCCGTAATTATTAGCATGTCCTTTATCCATACCGCTAAACGGGTCATAAACAACAAGATAAAAATCTTCACTAATTGGAAACGGTTGACCATAATTAGCAGAATCAGGACTATGTGTACGATTTTCGATTTCCGGAAATGGTTGTTCCGGTGTAACACGGCGCAACGGAGCCATCGGATCACCACCCTCTTCGTCATCAGGAACATTCGGATCAAGCAAAATAATGGAACCAAAATATTGCGTATGATGTCCTTGTGCAGTTCCAACTAGTTTATGCGAATTGGGAACCGGTCGAAAAGATGTTTCAAAATGTGGTCGGGAACGTTCCGCTTCCGAATAATTTCCTTGCACCGCACGCGGATCACGTCCATCAGGATATGTAATCCAAGGATGATGCGCCTGGTTGAAACCGCGATCAACATAATCCCATCGTGTATAAATAATCATTCCGTTCCGGTCAACCATCGGTGCCCACTCATTGGTTTCGTGCGGACTAAGCAACACAATATCGTTACCGTCAGGAAGCATCGAATGAAGCGTGTAACTCGGACACGGCCGCGCATGACAACGACCAAAACCGCCGCGCCGTTCCGAAATAAACACAATGCGACCATTCGGTAAATAACACGGATCAAGATCATTCCAATGTCCATCGGTTAATTGTACAAGATTGGAACCGTCGGTGTTGACTTCAAAAAGATGATAGCAATTATTTTCCGTCCAAATATAGGAATGCCGTAATTCCGAAGTGTCAGCGGCAGCAAACAGAATTTTTGTAGCGTCAAATGAAAATGCCGGCGCAAGATAACCCCATGCCGCATCAAGTTTTTTTCCTTTCAAACGCTTTTCATTTTGAACGGTACTGTTTTCAAGTAAATTCTTCACAGTTCGTTTTGCCGGATCAAAGGCGTTTTCGAGAACAAAAATTCCGCCGCCGGAAACCGCATGAAAACCGAAAAATTGATCAACCATGTGATTACCTTGTTTTTCCGGTTCGGGATTGTAATGCCGTTTAATAAATAGAATATTTGAAAAATCAAGTAACGGATTTTGTAATGCAATCTTTTCACGCAACGCAACAATTTCAGCAAACAGTTCTATTGAATCATTGGAGTTTGCGCTAAGCCGTTCCAGTTCTTTTGTTTCATTTTCAAATGTTGGTGCGCCGGGCAGATTTTTGAGGAATCCAAGCAATGCTTGGGTTCGGCGTAAAACAATATCAACCGGATTTTTGTCACTGGGCAAAAATGTTGCGTCGGGACGCAATGCTTGAGCAGTACGTTTAGGGTCAATACCTTTTTTCAGTTCTTGTTGAAGCGTAACATATTCGCAAGTGATTTCATTGGTTCGTTCAATAATATTTCCATTAACGTCACGAATATAGACAGTTGGTATTATGGTTCGAATACTTGTTAGTCCATTGTGTTCGTATTCGATTTTGGCGTCTGCCCAATCGGTGTGGTCATGAGCGTAACCTTCGGGACCGGTTTCAACAACAAGACGAATATATTTATTGTCCGCTTGAAACGGAATTTCACAACGTTTTGCCGATTGACCGCCGACCATGAAATCACTGCGCCAAACTTGTTTATTGTCGAGAAAAACAATAAATTCCGCATGACCATTTTTACCGACTTCGTCATCAATACCAACCATTGCGGTAAATCGACCTTTAGATTGTGACAGATTGAAAACGATTTCACCGGGTGCGTGATGTCCGACTCCTCGCTGAAATTTTTGTCCGGCAATTGAGAGCGGATTACCG
>JAITBS010000296.1 GCA_031283515.1 Planctomycetaceae bacterium | reverse complement strand
ACGATCTTGAATCTTTTTGTTCCGAATATCACGGCGTATTTCTTCCCAACATTCACCTTGACCAACCAACACAAAATACCAAGAATTAGTTTTCTTATTTTTTGTGTCATTTTTGTTTTAGTATCATTTTTGTTTTTCAATCTTAACCGCAGGACTAATAAAAATTTAATCGTTATCTAAATCTCCACTGAATTATTACAAAAAACGAATTTATGACAATGTGAAGTATCGGTTATTCACTCACAATGAATTTCCATTTTTTTGATTGAAAAATTTGGTCATTTTGATGAAGTATGATTTTAGCGGAAACGTTTTTAAGTGTTTCAATTAAAGCGATTCCTTGTTCCGGTTTTAGAACGGCGACAGCGGAGGCAAGAGCGTCGGCTTCGGTTGCGGTGGGAGCAGCAACATGAACCGTACAAGAAATCGTCAAACCAAGACCAGTTTTCGGATCAATAATGTGGGAATACTTCACGCCGTTAATTTCGACAAACTGGAATCGATCTCCAGAGGTTGCAATAGCAATATTTTCCATCGGCATTGTTTCTTTGCTGTTGAGATTGATTTTCCAACCATCCGGCGGAGCGTTACCAATCCGAATATCGCCGCCCGCATCAATCAAAACAGTTTCAATACCATATTTTTGTATCGTTTCAAACGCCCGATCAATCGCGTAACCTTTGGCAATACCGCCAAGATCAAATTTAACTCCCGATTTCAAAATTTGAATACGGTGAGCGGATTCGTCCAGAGTCCAGAGTTGATTACCAACAAGTTCGCGAGCCCGATCAAGATATTGCTGTTTCGGTAACTCCTTTTGACGCCGTGAACGCCGCCAAAGACGAACAAACGGCGAAACAGTTATATCGAAAGCTCCGTCTGAAATGTTACTAAAATACTTCGCTGATTTCAGAACAGCAAAAAGATCCCCGCTCACCGTAACAGTTTCCGGCGGATTAGGAACGGAAGAATCGAATTGAGCACAGAGTTCGGAAAGTTCGCTTTCGGAATCGTAATCGCTCATGATTTTGTTGAGAACACGAAAACGTTCAAACGCCTCTTTGGTTGCCGCCTGAGCAGTTTCTGCGGATTCGGCGTATAAAATAATCCGAACCGGTACTCCCATGTGAATCTCTTCAAACTCAAACCGCTCTGTTACAAAAAATGTCGGAACAAAAAAGAACCAAATTAAAAATGTCATAAAAGTTGCAAAATTATGTTTATCAGATTATTAAAAAATTATTCGCGGTAACATTATTCATTATACCCATAATGCAATCAAAAAAATCAAATAGTTACAAAAAAATTGTTGTATCGGATTTTGTGGTTGTAAAATACAGTGAATTCAATTTTAACTATTTTATCAATTTGTTAGAACCATTTTGAATATAACCGCCAACTGAGTAAAAAACAACCCAAATGAACCCACAAACAATCTTACTATAAATCCATTGTAATCGGATAAATCTAAAAAAATTACTCTTGACTCCTATTTTCAGACGTCCTAGAATACCCATGATTGAGTAAACACCCAATACCATTTATTCTCATAAAAATAAGTGATTTGAAGGGGTTTACTTTGAACGCCAACCTTAAATTTTATTGTTACGAAAGGATTTATCTTATGTCGGTTTTACCCCAATACCGTCTTTCAGCAAATTCGGAAAATCTCGTGTCTAATCCCACAACTTGTAAAACCACAGACATATCGGAATTGATTCGGCAAATTTTTTGTACCATTAAGCAGGAAACCAATCTTGGTGTTCAGGAAATGAGCATCTTCTTCGAAAACGGGAAATGGGTCTTAACCGGTTATTGCAATACTTTTTACACAAAACAATTGGCACAAGAAGCTGTGTTGAGAATCATTGGAGATGTTGATTTGATCAATCGAATCTATGTCGCCTAGCCAATCAAAGAACAGGGAAAAACAATCGCTGAAAAAACGATTTTCCCGATATTGTGTAGGAAACGCATACCAGTTGCTAAATTAACTTGTGATTTATCGGGAATTAATGGTTGATTTGTGCGTACTGAATTGTTAATTTGTTCCAGTTCAATGTGTATTATCTGTTTTAACATTTATTCTCTTTTTAAAAACCTTTCTGATTTTTCTCAATTTTTTTATTTTTCGGATTGAAATTCTCTTTTTTTTCCAATTCAGATAAGTTATATTGGACAAAGGAGAAAAAATCACCTATAAATGATACAAGAGATTTGTTGAATTGTTTCGGAATCCGTTTATTGGTTGTTCCTCTGTTGCCGTTTACACTGTTGTTTTCCAGAAGTTGTTTACCTGATGTGAATTCTCCAAAGATGATGATAATGAAAATCTTTGGGAACATGTTCCAAATTATTAGGAGAGATGTAATTATGAGAATTTCTTTATTGTTCTTAGTGCCGTTATTTTTGTTTTCTCTGACCATTGCGCGGGCAGAAGAAGAAAAAACGGAAACCCTCAACACAACATCAAAAACACCAACTGAAATTGGTTTTTTCGATGCCGTCAAGCAAAATTTGATCGAGGCAAAAATTACTGCCAAAAATTCGATGGATGGACGTGTTACGATCAAAAATAAATCAGGAATTCCTTTGCGTATTAACTTACCGGAAACATTTGCGGCGGTTCCGCTTGGTCAATTCGATGATTTGGGAATGGGTGGTGGAGAAGGTGGAGGAGGTCGTGGAGGTCGTGGTAGTCGTGGCGGCGGCAGTGGTAGCGGTGGAGGAGGTGCCCAAACAACTGGCGGAGGATTTGGCGGAATGGGAGGAATGAGCGGTGGCGGAATGGGTGGTTGGAGTATTCCGCCGGAAAAAATTATTCGGCAGGATGTCAAAATGGTTTGTCTTGAACATGGAAAAAGAGAACCTGCCCGACACATGAATTATGAATTACGCCCGCTTGATTCTGTTACAAATAAACCTGAAGTTCATGCTCTTTGTAATCTGGTAGGAAGTGGTGCAGTGGATCAACAGGCGGCTCAGGCGGCTGTGTGGCATTACAACAATGGGCTTTCTTGGGAAGAACTAGCAAACAAACAGCATAAACCAAGAGTAGATGCTCTTAATCAAGTTCCTTATTTTTCGCGGGAACAAATGATTTACGCAATGAATCTCGGTAAACAAATCGAGGAAAAAATTGCAAAAGAAAAAGAAGAATCCAACAAAAATAGAAAAAAATCGCCTTCATACGCTGATGAATTTAAAGAGGAATCAAAAGAGGAATCGAAAGAGGAATCAAAATAAGGCAACTTCTAAAAGTTACGAATAATGAAGTGAATTTTCTGATCGTCAAGTCCAAACAAAATGGACTTGACGATTCATTCTTTTAACGAAAATTCCACAGAATAATTACCAAAATCATAATGTAAAATGCGTAAAATACATCATTTTTAACGACGATTGTTTTATGCTTTTACACTCTTTGAATAAAAAATAAGTAATATATCAGTGGAATTTTTGTTTTTCCCAATAGCCCCGATAGGAGCGTCAGGATTATAACCCGCCCCAACGGGGTGGGTTTAAGTTCTTCTCCAACCTAACGCCCTGAAATGGCAACGGGAATAGTTGAGAGTGGAGAGTGGATAGTTCGCAAGCGGAATTACTGCCGAAATGGTATTACTCCGC
>JAITBS010000294.1 GCA_031283515.1 Planctomycetaceae bacterium | reverse complement strand
TATTGTTTATTGTTTATTGTTTAAAACGTTTCGGCGAAACGTTGGCTACCTTTGGAGTCCATTGGTAAACAAATTGACGAATATTCCACTGATAGATTACTAAAATTCTATCTTTCAGACAGAGGTTTGTTCGTTGTACGAGTCCGCAAGTCGATGACCTGCGGTTATGAAAATTACGACCCTTTCGGGGTGAAAATCGAAAAACAAAAATTCCACTGATATATTACTTTAAATGATATTTTGATTCAAATTAAAATTTTCTCTGCGTTCTCTGTGTCCTCTGTGGTTAAAATTAATTTTTAGAGATTCCCTGAAGGTATGAGGCACGACCATGTTTTGAGTTATTATTATTATTATTATTTTAGGAGGATTCGTACCTATCTGGAGCATCGAGTTCGAGTGGCGGATGAACAGATTCCGCCGAATTGGGGGTCGTCAGAACTTTCCACGAACACCAAACCAAAAGCGAAGTCATCGAACTAACAACAACCGTCATAGTAATCCAACCAGTAATTGTCATAATACGGAATCCTGTTAATACCCAAAAAATAATCTCATAACATCGTCAAACGATATCACGAAAAATGTTTACAATCGTCTGTTGAATCAGTTTTACCGATTTTACAGTATTGGTTCCGATTCAAAATCCATTCTTAATATTACACTCGAAAAGCTGAAAAGTATCAAGAAGGTTTACCGATTTGTTGCTGAAAAAATAGCGGTCAAGTTAAAAATGAGCCACGAATGAGGCAAACGAAAAAAACATGTTGAACGACGAATTGATAGTGGAGAGTAAATCATTCACCTATTCTCCATTGACAACTAATTATATGTCACTTGTAATCTATCAGTGGAATTATTATTTTTCGATTTTCACTCCAGTGGAACTCCAAAGGTAATCAACGTTTCGCCGAAGTGTTTTCACCCACCGTTGGTCGGCGTACTCGCCGACTTGCCCCTGTTGACGGACGGAAATGAAAAACCAACTGTGTACAACACCATAACAAAAACAACCGTGGCGACCGTAGGTTTATTGTATTGTATTATTTAAAACCTTTCGGCGAAAGGTCGCCTACAAAATTACCGGACAAACGCACCAAACAAAAGGCATGAGGATTTTTATTTCATTCCATTTCAATAAACCTTTTAAAAATCTGTGAAAATCTGTGAAAATCTGCGTAATTTGCGGACTTAATATTTATCCGGCGTGAATCGTTATTGTTTTTTGCGTCCCCAAATAAGTGTTGCAATTCCAAATGTCAACGGTTGCGTTTGAATATCCGTAACGCCAAGTAATTGTAAACGTTGTACGAGTTCTTCCGGTTCATCAAATGTCAAAACACTTTCGGGAAGATAACTATAAGCATTGTCCTGATTTCGTGCCAGAAATTGTCCAATATACGGCAAAACGAAACGAAAATAAAATCGATAAACAGTTGAAAAAATAGGTTGTTTCGGCATTGAAAATTCCAGAACGGCAATAGTTCCATTCGGTTTGCAAACACGTAACATTTCACTCAAACCACGTTCCGTATCCCCGACATTGCGAAGCCCAAACGCAACCGCAACAATTGAAAAACGGTTCGACTCAAACGGCAAATTCAACGCATCACCAACCATAAACCGAATCGGAATTTCATTATTTTGATACGTTTTGATTTTCCTAAGACCAATATTGATCATTTCCTGTGAAAAATCAATTCCATAAAATTCACGGTTCTTTGTTTGTTTCATAAATTCAAGCGTCAGATCGCCGGTTCCGCAACAAACATCAAGAATAGAACCTTCAAGACTTGTTTCGTTTAAAAGCCGTTTCACCATCGTTCGCCGCCAACGCCGGTCAATCCCCAATGAAAAAAAATGATTCAGAAAATCATACCACGGCGCAATACTGTCAAACATCCGGCGAATTTTTTCCGGTGATTTATCCGTCAACTGTTCAGTTTGTATAACAGAATTTCCGGTCACAATGTTACAAAATAGTTAATGTTTTAAGTGTCATGTTCGCTACGATACTGATTTACGTAACCGTCTGTTTTTATTAATTAATAGTCCGCAGATTTTCGCTGATTTTCGCTGATTTTTTAAAAAAGTTTATTGAAATGAACGAAATAGGTAATATTTTAAGTGTCATGTTCGCTACGATACTGATTTACGTAACCGTCTGTTTTATTAATTAATAGTCCGCAGATTACGCAGATTTTCGCTGATTTTTTAAAAAAGTTTATTGAAATGAATAGAATTTCCGTGTTTTTAACCTGTTTTATTTTCGTCTTTTTTTTTATTTTATCTGTTTCATAATTATCAAAAAAATTAATCTCCCCAAATTTGCGGACAAAATATCTGTGAAAATCTGCGCACTCTGCGGACTAAACATAAATAAGATCATTCGATTAACGTTTCAGATTTCTCCGCGATGGTTGGTACGGCATGGAATACAAAGATTTTTCCCGCCGGTTAATACCGGATCATTCAAAAGACGTGTTGCCATAACAAGTTCACCACAATAATCGCAACGTTTACTTGTGTGAATTCGGGCGGTTTCCGGTATGGGAACCTGAACAGGACAAATCAAAAAAATCTCTTCAAAATCTGCTCGCAAAATCCGATCAATCATCTGTTGCCGAATCTGTTCACGTCCGGCAGAGTCGTTTGCACTCAGTTTTTCCTGCTGCTCCCGCAAATCTTGTAACAAACCGCCGCGTGTTACCAACCGGCAACTTTTACCATCATTACGGCGGAAAAAAGAATAAGCGTTTTTACCGTAATCAAGAAAAACAAGATTGCCCTTGCCAAATGTACAACCAACAAGATATTGAATTGCGTCCACCGAACACATATCCGTTTCGGCAACAGCAACAATTTCTTCATCCGCAGCATGACCAAATTCATTGAGCACCCAATCGCCAACCCTCATACCAAAAGTCAGACCGGGGCAATGATGTCTATGAAACGCAATAACTCCATTAATTTGATTTTGAGTCAACATCGTTCGTAACTGTCTATTTATTAATTGCTCAAGCACCTTGTTTAAATAGTCCGCGTTTAAATAGTCCGCAGATTACGCAGATTATTTAAAAAATTTATTGAAAATAATCCCCATGTCTTTGGTCGATGCTCTTTTACTTGTTTCGTATTTTCAAAAAATAATCCCTAAATATTGGCGTAATCTACGGACTCTGTTGATAAAAATAGACAATTACTATCGTTCTTATGTGTTATTTTATGTACAATAAAAAATGATGAATTACAAAATTGTGTTTTAATTACCGTTCCGTGTAGGAAAACATTACCGTTAAAATTACATTATATTTTGGGTTTTCATAATATTTATGTTTTGTAACAAATTCAATATGTTTGCGGAATTGAATCCGTAAACGGAACCAACTGTAAACTTGAATCGTTCGGAATTTATCGGCTATTCTTTTTTCTGGGCATGGAAGTATCCAACGTTTCTTGACCGGCAAACGGCGGTTTTTCGAAGGTTTGACCATCTCCGGTAACACGCGGATCTCCAGTTACCGTTAAAACATTCATAAGACGTTGCGAAAGTATCCGGCGAGTTTCTGCGTACTTGGGATTTTCCGCAACATTAACAAGATAATCGGGGTCTTGCCGCAAATCATAAAGTTCTTCACTGGGGCGTTTACCGAAAGCGTAATCCCAATACGATTTCCATTGCGGATCATTTTCACGTAACAGAATCCATGTCTTCGTCGGACTGGCGTCAAAATCAGGGAATGAATAACCCGTATCAATACTTTTTTGTTTCATTTCTTCAGGCGAATCACCGGTTGTCTGATGATATGGGTCTCCCATTGGATATCGTTCCGGTTTGAAATTACGAATGTACAAAAAATCTTTGGTTCGGATTGATCGTTGCGGATAAGGAGTGCCATCGGCTCGGGCACTGTCGTAATGCCGTTCTCTTCCTGTTACAACATAATCACGGTTTGAATCAATTTGTGCGTTTTTTTCCGAAAGCAGCAGCGGC
Organism: Planctomycetaceae bacterium; assembly: GCA_031283515.1. Lineage (GTDB taxonomy): Bacteria > Planctomycetota > Planctomycetia > Pirellulales > Thermoguttaceae > WRKP01. The sequence continues at coordinate 4,827 of JAITBS010000294.1, read as the reverse complement.
AGAATACTTCGCCCCGTCATACAATCCGGCGGCGTTAAACCGGCAATTTCAAGGAATGTTGGCGCAATATCCATCATGTTGACAAAATCTTCAACCGTTCTGCCGCCTTTGATTCCATCGCCCCAACGAACAAGCAAGGAAACTTCCGTGCCAAGATTGTACAAGTTACATTTTCCGCGTGGAAAACCGGGAACTCCATGATCACCACTCATAACAATAATCGTATTATCAAGTTTGCCGATTTCTTTTAGTTTTTTGAGAAAGCGTTCCAAAACAGCGTCCAACGCAAGCACTTCACCAAGATAATCACAGAAATCCTCTCGAACTTCAGGAACATCGGGCAAGAATTTAGGTAACTTACCTTTCAAATCGTCTGGATTCAAATCCCACAATGCCTTACCGGAACCCTTTTCCCAAGTCCGATGCGTGTTGGTCGGACCAAAATAATAACAAAACGGTTGAGTCTTTTTTTCCGGTGTTTGTTCCCCGTCGGCGAGAAATTGTTCAAAATTTTTCAAACATTCGGTATAGAGTTCTTCTTTTGCAGTTTCGCGGTCTTTTCCTTTGGCAACTAAATCCGTAACAACATGCGAGAAACGGTTAAACCGGTTTCCCGCCTTGACATACCGTGTTCGGTTTCCGCCGAACGGAGCGTCGGAATTAATTCCTGGTCCCCACGCTTTATAAGTGAATCCGATTCGGTAACCTGATTGTTCCAGCAGTAACGGAAAAACAGGAATCGTTTCATCCCAAAGTGCCGGACGAAGAATGGCTCCGCGTCCGGTTCGGTAAAAATATTGCCCCGAAAAAAGCGAACTACGGCATGGAGTACAAGATGGCGATGTAATATGAGCATTGGTAAAACAAACACCTTCATTACCAAGCCGGTCAATATTCGGTGTTTTGATTGTCCGGTTGATTTCGTTTTTTGAGTAAATACTCGCGTAACGACCCCAATCATCGGCAAAGAAAAAGAAAATATTCGGACGTTTATTTTCCTCCTTCACTGCCGTGTCCAGAGATTGAGCCGAAACAATGTCTATTCCTAAAATGGAAACAGAACTAAGTAAAAAAATCGTAATTAAAAATAGTTGTCTAGTCATTTTTGTAATTATTCAGTTATATCGTTCAAATAGTCCGCAGATTACGCAGATTTTTTTTAAAATTTATTGAAGGGAATTACGATTTAGTTTGTTTCGTAATTCCCCAAAAAATAATCTCCAAAAAAACTACGGACTAAAAATCAATCAACATCTGCGTATCTCTGCGTATCTCTGCGTAATCTGCGGACTAAAAATCTGCATAATTTGCGGACTCCGTTGATAAAAATAGACAATTCGATTATTGTTGTGAACAAGTACAATAAATTGGACATTCCAATCTGTTCTTGTTTGCGGTTGTCTATTATAACATATTTCAAAACGATCACAATTTATTTTGCTCTTGGGTGTGCTTTTTCGTAAATTTCGAGCAAGTTAGCTGTACTTAGATGGGTATAAATTTGTGTTGTAACAAGGCTTTTGTGTCCCAAAAGTTCCTGAACACTGCGAATATCTGCTCCGCGATCCAAAAGATGAGTTGCAAAACTATGGCGAAGCGTATGCGGGGTGGTTCGGGAATCGAGCCCTTTGAGTTTCAGATATTTTTCGAGCATCCTTGCAATACTGCGTGTTGAGATACGTCCGGCAAATTTAGTTAGAAAAAGCGGTTGGTCACCGTGGTGAAGTTTCTGGTTCCGTCTGGCGGATCTTGAAGGTTTCGGTGAGGGTCGGCGCCGTCCCAACGCATCAATATTGCCCGCCAGAATCTCTTTGCGGTAACGGAACCATTTTTTAATTGCTTTGACCGCGTAAGAACCAAGTAGCGCAAAACGTTCTTTTCGTCCCTTTCCCCGAACACGAACCAACCCTTCCGTAAGACTAAGATCGCCAAGATTCATCGTAACCAATTCCCCAACACGAACTCCGGCGGAGTACATTGTTTCAAGAATTGCCCGATCACGAACTCCGAATGGATCTGATATTGGCGGTGCAATCAATAGTTGTCCGATTTCTTTGGTTGAAAGAAAATAAGGCAATTTACGATGTCCGCGCGGATTTCGCAACGGTTTTGCCGGATTTTCCGTAACCCAACCGTCTCGCATTCCGAGTTTGAAAAAACTCCGAAGCGATGCCAATCGGCGTGCGATACTAGCTTTGGCATAACCTGCTTCATGCATTGCTGCAACATAGCCGCGAAGTTGAAGAGTTGTAATTTCGGACGGATGCGGTATCCGTTCATTAAACAAATCATAAAGATACTCCATCAACGCTTCAAAATCTTCCAGATAACTTTTCAATGTCAATTCCGAAACATTCCGCTCAACCCGTAAATATTGCAAAAATTGCTCTGTCGCTTGCTGCATGAGAATATATGAAAATAAAATGTATGTAACTGTTTACGTGAATTAATCAAAATGTAAATCGTAAATTTAACAAAACTTGAATTTAAGTGATATTACAGCGGAATTTTTATTAGCGTTCACATACTGTTTGTTAATTTAGGCAGATTGGGTTGTCAAAAAAACGGGGTTATTCCCCAAGTGGTTGTTATGATATTCTTCATTTAGTTTTAACTTTTATTTTTGTTTTGCACTTAGAGTGTTAACTCAAATCAAGGCGGATTTCTCATGACTACTCCATCTAACGATAACACTCTTTCTCTCCATTGTCAATCTGAGGTGTTGTATTGAGCGGATCGCAGATAGGCAACGTTTGGTGATTCTTCGTAAAAGAATTATCGTTAAAGTGTTACGAATGCCGTTGGACACTTTAGAGATTAACTGTGGCATCTCATTGAAGGTATATTTTGGGTAATATATCAGCGGAATATTCGTTTTTCTCAAAAAGGTAGGCGACCTTTCGCCGAAAGGTTTTAAACAATAAACCCACGGTCGCAACGGTTGGTTTTTCATTTCCGTCCGCCAACAGGGTCAAGTCGTCGAGTACGCCGTATTGTATTGTTTAAAACGTTTCGGCGAAACATTGCCTACCTTTTTCGGTGTTTCAAATAAAAATTCCACTGATATATTACTGTTTTTGTTGTTTGAAGTTCTGATTTCCGTTGAAATGTCGGCACGTTTAACACATCAACCAACCAGTGAACGCTGGGCAAAAAATCGGAAGAAAATTTTTTTTATTTCAAAGACTCCTCTTGTAATCCGATTTTGTTTTATGTAAACTTAGCGATAATCATTTTGTGATTCGTTTTTTTTTGCCGTGCTGTTTTGCGGCAAACGAATCGCAATAGATTTTGGCAAAACCTTATTAAATAAGGAGTATGAAAATGGAAAATGTATTGAAATGTTTGGTTCTGTTTTTTGGGAATTTTTTGGTGAAAATCCCGTTGTTAAATTGGGTAAATCAGGAAAAGCAGGGGGGGGGGGAGCTCTGTAGAGGGAAGTGTTCACGTTCTAAACGCTTTCCGAAAAACTTCTCTCAACTTCTTCGAGCCACTTCATTCGGCTTTACGTTAGTCGAACTTCTTGTGGTTATTGCGATTATCGGCGTGTTAATCGCTCTTCTGTTGCCGGCGGTTCAGGCGGCTCGGGAAGCGGCAAGAAGATCGCAATGTGTCAATCATCTCAAACAGATTACTCTTGCGTGCCACAACTTCCATGACACACTTGATGGTTTACCGCCAACCTATATCTACTTGGGAACCAACACACAAACAAATCCACCAAGTGGACGGCTTTCACTTTGGGGGTTGATTTATCCATATATCGAGCAACAAGCCCTTTATGCGGAAGCTGTTAGTGATGGCGGTGTTACGGTCTCTGGAACAGGATTCAACCGTATTTTCCGAAAAGATTGGTGGGATGCTTTAGGAGACGACGGGAAAAAAGCCTTCGGTTCCGTTTCGATTTACAAATGTCCCTCACGGCGTGGAGGTGTTCAATTTAATGATGACGTAAACCTTCCCGGACCACTTAAAGATTATACAGCAACTGCCTTAATGCAAATGCAAGAAGGTTCAACTACGAGTCAGTGGTGGCATGTACAAGGTGATGATAAGGTTCATTTCAATATCGGTCCGTTTCGTCATGCAATCACTACCGGTACTGTTACTTCGTGGAAACCACGTGACTCATTTGCTTGGTGGGGAGACGGAACAAGTAATGAACTCATATTTGCAGAAAACCATATTCCGGTAGATCATTTAGGATTATGTAAAGAACATAACTCTAGTCCCAATATTACACGGGCTCAAATGGGAGATTGTTCTTATCTTTCAAGCCGACCGGAAGTTCATCCTTCGGGCGGAAATTATGAATGGCGTCCCTGGACAGTGATGCGTTCAACAATTACCAACATTCCAGTCAATGGAACTATTGGTAATGGTTACGCTATTGCCAAAGAACCCAATGCTTATGCCACACCAACATCGACAAATAGCTATACCTCTTGGGATACTTATTCCTTTGGTAGTTATCATCCTGGTGTCTTCAATGGTGCATTGGGTGACGGATCGGTTTTGAGTATCAATAACGCAATAAACCGACCGAATCTAACTCGTATGATTTGGGTTAATGACGGCGTAAGTATCGAATTTCCGTAAAAAAATAGGGGAAAGGAAACACGAGAACATAACCTGTTTTCGTGTTTCTGTATTCCTCTGTTTTCAATTTTTTCTGTTATTTTGTTTTCAATGATTACAACTATTACAATTTTTACTTTTAATAATGTTATGAAAAATATTTTATCTTTATGTTCAGCGTTTGTTTTATTAACAATTATTTCATCAACCGGTTGTGGTTCCGGTCTTCAATTTGGCGGAGCGGTTCAA
>JAITBS010000272.1 GCA_031283515.1 Planctomycetaceae bacterium | reverse complement strand
CGCCAGCCGCCGAAACGGAAAAAGTTGCTGTTGATGATGAATCTGCTTTAAGAGTACCGGAGAAAGGCACACTTGAAAGATAACCGAATCCGGCTGTCAAACCTGTTGTAGAATTACTGGCATTTTCAACGGTAATTCCGTATGTTTGGAAATCAAAGTTCAATGTATCATCATCGGTCATGATTCCGCCAACAGCGGTAGCGTTAGCAGAACCTGTGTTGCTGGCAGCACTTAATTTGAATGTATCAGTGCCGGGTGTATAAGTAGAATAACCTGGCGGAGAAGAAGAAGTGTTATAGTAATAAATAGGACTAGTTGTATTCTTGTTGATATAGATATTGACGTTAGGACTGCCACTGCCGCCACTTGCGTCAAAAACGCCATTAGCTGGCGAAATGGTCAGATCAGCTGCGTAAATACTCCCTAAACGGCCCCCCCCCCCCTAAATTAACAGAGACTAAGGTGATCAAAGCGGCAGTTCCGAGTAGTCGGCGCAACCTCTTTGGCGTCACAGTTAGAAGACAATTTTCCAAAAGACGATTTAGATATTGATCAAGATCGTGAGTGTGTATAAGACCAAGCAGTCCTTGAGGTTTCGTTTTTTTTCGCATGGATAATTTCCTTATTCCCAAATAGAAAAATTAGTAAAATCAATAAGTTACCGATACATTCCGGTTTGTAACGTAACTTGCCTACCTTTCCTGTATCGGTAGTCTTAACGTAACCCTGTAGTTTTTTTTTGAACTATTTTTTTCGCATCGAGTAACGGTTTGCGATAAATCTACGGTGTATCTTTATAAAAATTACTTTTATCGTAATTCTTTGGAATATTTTAAACACGAAACACACAAAATTTTTTCGTGTTATAAAAAAATTCCACTTCTATTTTAAACACGAAACACACAAAATAACACGAAATTTTTGTAATATATCAGTGTCATTTTTGTTTTTCCCATTAGCCCCGATAGGGGCGTCAGGATTATAACCCGCCCCAACGGGGTGGGTAAAAATTCCTCTCCAACCCAACGCCCTGAAAGGGCAACGGGAAAGGATTAAAATGACATTCCGTTCTGTTTAAAAATTTCCTATCGCCCTTTCAGGGCTTATTAATTGAGGGAGGATTTGTAACCCACCCCGTTGGGGTGGGTTATAATCTTAACGCCCTTTCAGGGCTACCGATTGTTGTTATCTACAATAATTCCACTGATATATTACAAATTTTTTTATTTTGGAAATGTTGTTGATGCGGCTTCGCGAATTGGTTGATCGTTTTGTTCTGTACGAAAAAGGAATAAAACGGCAATTCCATGTTTTTCCGCAAGTTCCAATCCTTTGTGTTCACCGAGCACAAAAAGAGCAGTTGCCCAAGCATCAGCATAAACACACCGTTTCGTAAGAACAGAAACAGAACCAAGCCGTTCAACCGGTTTCGGTTCACCGGCAACAAGATATTCTGTCGGAAAACCGGTTCGCGGATCAATAAAATGTGAATATCGTACACCATTGATTTCACGATAATTCTGATAATCACCGCTTGTTGCCAACGCCCGATCTCCAATCGATAATTTTCGTTGCAATCCCGAAATCCCGTCAGACGAAACAATAAACGGTTTTTCAATTCCAATAATCCAGTCATGGGAAGTTGCCTTGTAATTAGCCGCAATTCCTTTGCGGCCACGACAACAAACTTCACCGCCGATCTCGACAATAAAATTTGTAAACCCGTTTTCCTCCAATAATATCGCAACACAATCTACCGCATAACCTTTGGCAATTGCCGAAAGATCAATACGTAATTCGGGAATTGATTTTTTTAACGCCGGCGGTTGAAGCCGGACTTCAAGTTTATCGTAACCAATTTTTGATTTGATCTGATTTGTTTTTTCTTCAAGGTCTTTGACCGTTAAATCAAGTTGTTGTTTTACCCCAAAACCCCAAAGATCAACCAATGGTGAAACAGTAATATCAAATGCCCCTTCCGTTAACTGTGAAATTTCCAACGCCGTATTAACCACTTCGGCAGTGTCTTTCGAAACTTCAAACCAGTCCGCCGAATCAGAATTATTGAAACGTGAAACTTCGGAATCCGTACGGTAAGTTGACATTGCCCGATCAATTCCTTCAATCCGCTGCTGAATTTGTGTCTCAATATTTTTCCAAACATCATGTTTTGTGCCTTTCACAAAATCTGCAACCTTCACAGAATAATCAGTTCCCATTGTCATTCCCCGTATTTCCTGAGCGGTAAGAAAACGCGGCTTTTGAGAATAATAATACCAAATTCCGGCAACAAGAAGAATAACAATAATAACGTAGCGAATAATATTCCAGAAGAAATTATTGGGCTGTGATTGGTCTTCATGATCGATAGACGTTTTTTTTGACATAAATTTGTAATTTGTGATTTATAATTATAGGAATAATTTATGACTTGTGATTTAAGCGGTGTGATTAGGATTCGTGGTTGTATGATTTTTAGTTACAACCGCAAACCACAACACAACTCTTATCGCAATGCACGACCGATTTGCCGGACTGCTTGGCGTAAACGATCTTCTTTTTCAACCAAAGCAAGCCGCATAAATCCTTCGCCGGCTTCGCCAAACGCCGAACCGGGACTCACAACAACATTGGCATCTTTCAACAACTTCATTGCAAAATCAAACGAACTCATTTTTTTTGCCCAATCCGACGGTATCTGTTGCCAGACAAACATGGACGCTTTAGGTTTTACAACAGACCAACCGATTCGTTCCAAACCGGAACAAAGAATGTCGCGGCGTTTTTGATACACTTTTGCTTGGGCTTCTACGGCGTGATCGGTGTGACGGATTGCCGCAATTGCCGCAATTTGCAAAGCAGAAAATACACCATAATCGTAATAAGTTTTGATAGTTGCCAATGCCCGAATAATTTCAGGATTACCGCAACAAAAACCAATACGCCAGCCTGCCATATTGTAACCTTTACTCATTGTTGTTGTTTCGACCCCCACTTCGATTGCTCCCGGTGCAGCAAGAAAACTCGGCGCACGATAATCATCAAAACAAATATCGCCGTAAGCAATATCACTGATCACCATAAAACCGTAACGTTTTGCCAGTTTAACAATTTCAACATAAAACTCCGGTTCGACAACAGTTGTGGTTGGATTGTGGGGATAATTCAAGATCAAAACTTTGGGCCGCGGTAAAAAATGTTGACATGTTGAAGCGATATTGGACAATAATTTTTCCGGTTTCCGAACATCCAGTAACAACGAACTTGCCGAAGCCAACATCACACCATGAAGGTGTGCCGGAAAATATGGCGATGGAACAATGGCGGTGTCACCGGCTCCAAGCAACGCAAGACAAAGATGAGACAATCCTTCTTTTGAACCGATACAAACAATTGTTTGTGTTTCAGGATCAAGCCGGACACCATAATATTTTACGTATCGAGCGGCAACTTCTTTCCGAAGTTGCGGCAAACCGCGAGCATGACTATAGGCGTGGAGTTTCGGATTCCGCACCACTTCGATCAGTTTATCCGTAACAACATGATGCGGCGGATCACTCGGACTGCCCATTCCAAGATCAATCACATCCGCACCGGTTTTCCGTTTTTCGTACTTTAACTTGTTCAACTCCGCAAAAAGATACGGAGGTAAACGCCTGACCCGCTCCGAAACATTAATCGTAAATGGATGTGTGTTTTCTTGTAACTGATCGTCGGCAACCTCGTTGTTCTGAAGAAATTCGACTTTTTGTTCTTCAAAACGCTGTTCCTCTTCTAAGTTCATGGTCATAATTTTTTCAGTTAATAGTTAATTGATAATAGTAATGGTTCGTGTAAATATATTTTGTGTATTCATAATATTTATTTATTGCAACAAATTCAATGCGTTGATCAAATTAGGTATTCCGATTTTATCCTTGTTAAGGGACACCTATTTTTAGAACGAACATATTAACTACTCTTTCCTAAAAAGACACATCAAAATATCCTTGTTTTTCAGGACTTTATTATTTTTAGGTACTTTGTTTCGTTGGCTTAACCCTCAATAATTCACTGCCGTTTTTCAATTGTAAAATCAATTTGTTGAAGTTAAAACAGCAAGTTTGTATTATAATGTATTTCTGATAGTGCACAAGAACAAAAGTGATAGAATTTTTATTGATATTTTGGATTGATTAGAATTTTAAGGACTAAAATTATTGTACATATTTGTTCTTTTATTCCGCTTAACAAGAGAACAATTAAGATTACAACACATAAAAATCCGCTAAGTAATTTGAATCTTTTTACTTCCCTCAATTCAATTGTAGAAAAAATGTTTTTCTATGAGATTAAAAAATTAGCGATTATTTTGTCCGATCATGCATTATCAATGATTCCTTATCGACTTACTTTTTATTATATCTTGTGATAACTTATAATGTTGTGTTCATTTGAGAAAAGTATTCTTTTTTTTGCCGACAACCGTACAACTGTGGAACAACAAGTTTTCCCTTTTCTTCCGAATCACCTCTCTAACAAAATAAAAAAACTTCCAAAATGAAAAGACATTCCGAATATCAGGAGATTATGGTTTTTACAGCAATCATTCTTTTGAAAAAAGTGTCCGGTCATTCTTTAGGCATTTGACAATGAATCGACAATGAATACAATCGTGCATGTGATTTGGAAACCGATTTGAACGTTTTTTTCAAATTGGATTGTTTTTTATTTTTCTTTATTTTGAATCTCCATTGTTTCTTTGTAATATACTATGTCCCAAGTAACGGAGTACGTTGAAGAAAATACGAATATTCACAATGTGGATGTTCCCGAAAATAATGTTGTCAAAGAATTACAACGTTTACGCGAAGTTCTGGTTGAACGCCTCAGTTTACAACGTTTTAATCTCTGGTTTGGTCAAGAGTCGTCTATTTATTTTGAAGACGCCAGAATTATTTTTCGAGTTAAGAATCCTTTTGCGATTGACTGGATACGGTCGAATTTTCAACAGGAAATTGAACAAGCCATACTGAGAGTTTTTGGTAAGACATTCCCTATTGGTTTTTCGGTTATTTCGATGGAGCCGGTCAAAGTCAAGGATTCGGGTAACCAGCCCAAACCGGTGGTAACACCTTCCATCCCGCGTCCTCACTGTCCTCTTCAAACACCGAACATCGAACGTAAAAACGAAAATGTTGAGCGTCAAAACAATATTCCGCGACGTTTTGCAACATTCCAGACATTTATTGAGGGGTTATCGAATCGTTTGGCGTGTCGTGCTGCGACACTTGTGGTGGAACACTCCGGTCAAATCAATCCGATTTATATTTACGGTCCCACAAGCGTTGGAAAAACACATCTTTTAGAAGGTATTTGGTCGGCAGTCCGGCAACAACAAGGACGTAAACCGCCGTTGTATATGACAACGGAACAGTTTATTTCGTCATTCTTGGGAAATATCCAACCTGGTTCATCCCGAAGCGGTATTCAAGGATTTCGCAACAAACTTTTAGAAGTATCTGTTCTGTTGATCGACGACATTCAATATCTTTCCCGAAAAGACGCTACTCAATCGGAATTTCTTTATACAATTGATACACTTCGAAATCAGGGTATTCAAATGGTTTTTACGGGGAACCGTCCGCTCAAAGAGCTTACAGGGTTAAGGAGTGAAATTATTTGCCGTCTTGAATCGGGAATGGTTTGTGGAATTGAGTTACCGGAACGCGAGATGTCATTCCGTATTTTTCAAAACATGGTTATTCAACGTCAATTACCGATTGGACAAGATGTTTGCCGTATGGTCACATCGCGTCTTGGGGTTCATGCTCGGCAACTTTCTGGAGCATTGAATCGGCTTCATGCTGTTTATTTGACAAGAAATGAACCGATTACATTGGAAGTGGCGGAAGAGACTTTAGGTGATTTGATTCGTATTCAACGGCGTGATGTTCGGCTTCAGGATATTGAAAAGGTTGTTTGTGAGACGTTTGGACTTTCGGAGCAAGCACTCCAATCAAAGAGTCGGGCAAAACAAATTACGGCACCACGAATGCTGGCGATGTGGCTCGCCCGCAAATACACTCGGTCTGCTCTCTCCGAGATCGGCAAGTATTTCGGCGACCGCTCGCACAGCACTGTTGTGACCGCTCAGAAAAAAGTTGATCAATGGGTTGACAAAAATCACCCAATTCATTCCGAACTCCTCAATATTACTGAAATGATTCAAAAAATTGAGCAGATACTCCAATCAGGTTAATTCTGATTAAATCAGGTTAAAATTGAATATATGAACACATTGCTAGGACGTTTTGGACATCGTGAAATCGCACTCGGAATCGCATTCGGGGTTTTGCTTGGGCTTCTTCCGAAGACAAATCTTTTATTTGTGGTGCTTGTGATTTTCTTTTTTTTATCTCATGCCAACATTATTATTGGTATTCTGACGACATTGGTTCTATCTTTTTTTGCGATATGGTTTTATCCATTGGCGGATCAAATTGGGCGAGAGATTTTGGTTTCGGCGTTTGGTCAACAAGTTATCGGAATATTGTTTTGTGTTCCGGTTATTCCATGGACGATGCTGGACAATACCGTTGTACTTGGAACATTTTTGTTGGGACTTCTTTTATTTTTGCCGATTTTCCTTGTTGTTTGGGTTCCTCTCAAAATCTTTCTGCCGAAAAAAAAAGAACACCAAAGAGTAGTTGAGAGTTGAGAGTGGATAGTGGATAGTGGATAGTGTCGCAAGCGGAAGTATTACCAAAACGATATTACTCAGCATTGCGACATTCTTACGCCCTGAAAGGACAATATAAGCCAGCCCTACCCAACGGGTAGGGTCAAACGTACAACCAACAAGATCGCCCTGAAAGGGCAGAATATAGTTGATAATTGAGAGTGGATAGTGTCGCAAGCGGATTCAAAACGTTTTGGTCGTAATCCGCTTGCGAACCTTATTTTCACCTAATTTTCCTAACAAAACAACCTCAGTAGCAAAAGTGATCATAAAACAACAACCTTATTACCTCATTCACACGTAAAACAATGAGGTAATGAGGCGACTGAAAGGTCGCAACGGTTGGTTTTTAATTTTCCGTCCGTCAACAGGGGCAAGTCGGCTATCGCCGACCGACCTTTCGGCGAAAGGTCGCCTACCTGTTAATTGCCTACCTTGTAATTGCCAACTGTAAACAAATTCAAAAAAATTCCACTGATAGATACCGAAAATCTTAAAAAACTGCTCTTTTCATAAACGGCAATAATTGCTATTGTTCCTTTCGGCGGGAACAAAACGTTTGAAGTTTGTTAGTGTAATGCTGTTTTTCTGGTTCTTGCCTCTAGTTTCACGACATTTTATCCTCAAACTATACACAATCCATTATGAGTATTAATCCCCATGCTATTGTCAATTCTCTTGCCCAAATCGGTGCTAATGTCAAAATCGGAGCGTTTTGTGTGATTGAATCCGATGTTGTTATTGGAGACGGTTGCTGTTTGGAGTCGAATGTTACGATCAAGCAAGGTGTTGTTATCGGCAGAGAAAATCACTTTTGTACAGGCAGTATTATTGGCGGCAGACCGCAACATACTGCGGTTAAAGGCAATTGCGGCACGATTTGTATCGGCAATAACAATATCTTCCGCGAAAATATCACAGTACATCGTGCGATTAAAGAATCAGACGTTACGATGATCGGTCATAACAACTATCTCATGGTCAATGCTCATGTGGCACATGATTGTAAGGTGGGCAATGACAATGTGTTAGTCAATAATGTTATGCTTGGGGGACATGTTCAGGTTGGTAATCGTGTTAATTTGGGTGGTGCGGTTGGTGTTCACCAATTTTGCCGAATTGGTTCCTTAGCAATGGTTGGCGGTTTGGCAAGAGTTATTCAAGATATTCCGCCGTTTGTAACTGTTGATGGTTTAACGGGACGCATCTGCGGACTCAACCAAATCGGTTTGCGCCGAAGCGGTAGAACAATTGAAGAAATACGAATACTCAAAGAGGTTTATCGTTTGGTGTTCCGAAGCGGTTTAACATGGAAAGAGATTCTGAAAAAACTTGAAGATGATTATTCTATTGGACCTGGTGCTGAAATGACCCAGTTTCTTGCTGCAACCCAACGCGGGATTGTCAATGAACGGCATTGCGTCAACCGTACTTCACTCCGCCTGCTTGATAATGACAACACCAATGACAATGACGAAAACGATGAAGTTCGAACCATTCGTGTCAATGTCGGATAGTTTATAGTGAATAGTTTATAGTGAATAGTGAATAGTTGATAGTTTATAGTTTATAGTTGATAGTTTATAGTGAATAGCCGCAAGCGGAATTATTACCGTTCTGGTAAATAGGACGCTTGCGGCTATTCGCTATTCACTCGTAACTATAAACTATTCACTCACAACTATTCACTATTCACTCATAACTATAAACTATTCACTCATAACTATAAACTCTTCACTGCTCTATTGATTCTGTATATGGGACGTGATATATTCATGCTTAATATTGTACTTGATTTGGTTTACTTTCGTTTGGGTTTATTAAACGGTTTATTTTTTATTGTTTTAGTTATTGGGAACTTTTATTATGAAAAATCCGGTATTTGAATTTTCGTTGGTTGTTTTTTTGTTGGTGATTGGTTTGGTCTGTGGCGGGACATTGGGGCAAGACACAACAACAAACGAAAAAGAAAAACGAACTCTCAGCTCCCGCGCAAAGAAAATTTTTGAACGCAGCCAAATTCTTACTGCCAATGTGATTAGTGTTTCCAAAGGAGCGAAAGGAGTCGGAGCACCAATTGCCGAACGGGAACAATGGAACCCCATCGCAACATCGCCCGCTTTCAAAAACGTCATCGCCGAAGCAGAAAAATTACAAAAAGAACCCGCCCCAGAACCAACCGAAGAAGATTATATGCGTTTTTATGAAACCAAAACAAAATCCTATAACGAAATTAATCGCGATTACGAAAATAAATTCAACCAACGCCGTAATCGTTTATTTCGTTTCGTGTTGGCGGAATGTTTTGAAAATAAAGGGCGTTTTATTCGTGATATTGAAGAAGCTGTTTTGGTTATCTGTATGGAACCGAATTGGACAACTCCTTGGGAAGACAACGATGCCAAAAAATTCAAAAGAGAATCTCAAGCAATTGACTTTCAAATCGCCCGAACAGCCTGGAATTTGGCAACAGTTCATTATTGGCTTCATAAAAAACTTTCAGGAAATACACGCGATTTAATTAACGATTCGATTCGGACACGGGTGTTTAGTGTGTTTGAAGAAGCAGTGTTGACTGACAATTACAGTTTGATTGGCTGGGCGAATGAAGCGAATCATGTCAATGCGATGTGTCATGCTGCTGTGGTTGGATCGGCATTAGCCTTGATTGATCCGGCAGAACTTCGTGCCAAATATATTGCGTCCGCCGAAACAAATGTTGAAAAATTCCTTCAAATTTTTACACGGGACGGTTATTTTCCAGATGGTGCATGGGCGTGGAATGAAGGTTACGGGTCATTTCTCCTTCTTGCCGAAACGTTATATCAGTCAACAGGCGGACGAATTGATATGTTTAAACGTCCCAATATTAAAGAAACCGCACTGTATGGACCACGAATGGAAATCACGCAAGATGTTTACGAATCGTTTGGTAATCGTTGGCGTGGTGATCGTCCGGTGTTGTTTCCGACGGCGTTTGTCAGCAAACGTTTTCAAATGGGTTTAACCGAAATCGAAAATCGTGCTCCGTTTTTTGGAATTGGACCGGGGCATCTTTTTATGGTAGGGATTTATTGTTTTCCCAATTCGGCAACAGAACAAAAAGGTCTGGCGTCCGGTAAGGAAGTTCCGCCATTGGAGACATTTCGGAGTGAGTTCCCGCTCAACGGCGTCATGATTCTGCGAACCGGAAAAAAAGAACAAAACCAAATCGGTGTGCAGTTAAAAGGCGGAAACAATAATGAACGTAATAATCACAGTGATGTCGGAACTTATATTGTTGCTCTTAACGGAGGAGTTCCGCTTTGCGATATCGGTGCCAGATATAACCGGCATGGGTTGGTGATTAATGACATTATGGAAAGCAATCTGGCAAACTCGTTTGGGCATCCGGTACCGCGAATTAATGAACACCTTCAGAAAAACGGTAAAGGAACAATTGCTCCTTTATTGTTGCGTGAATACACCGATGAAACGGATACTCTTAAATTTGATCTCCAATATATTTATGAATGGAACGATCCCAAAGATGTTAAGGAATTTACAAGAACATTCATTTTTGACCGAACAGGTAAAGACCCAAATTCTTCCGGTAAAGCCATATTATCAGTGGCGGATCGTTTTCGGGGGCGAAAACCGGTTGCGTTTGAGAATTGCCTGATTACGTTTGGTCCTTTCAAAATGTTGACGGAAGACGAAGAATCGTTTACTCGTGAACTGATTGTTGGTGAAGGGAAGCAAGCACTTCATATTACGGTGAGCAATGAGGTGATCGAACTTGACCAGACAACAAATAAATTCGCCAAACGCTCTAAAGCAATGGTTTTTGAAGCTGGGGCGTTGAACGAACCAATCCCGCGAATAACAAAAATTCCGTTTCGGCTTAGTTTTGGTTTTGACACACCGGTTGATGAAATCACGATGACCATTAAAATCCGTCCTGCTGCTGTTTCGGAGCAGAATCTCGCCAAAAATTCACCTGGAGTTGCTGACCGGATTTATACTTCGCCGATTGACGATCAGGTATTGGCTGAAGAGGTTAAAGAACCGACGGGCGAACCCGTTTCGGACAACACAGAAACCGCCGATGAAACAACCGCATTGCTCCAAAAATATGGTTTGCTTATTGACGAATTCATCAAAAAGTCGCCGGTTCCTTTAGAAAAACTCAAAAATATGTCGGATGATGAACTCAAACTTCAATTCCGGCTTCTCAAAAAGATTAACCCCATACTCAAAACTATTCCCGATGAACAAGATGACGCAATTATCAAAGCGTTACGGAATAAAATCCAGTAGAGATATTGCGTAACTGTTCAGTAACAATATTAACCATTATTCACCAAGTATCTGCAAAAGTCGGTTCCGGAATGTTACACATTCCTTATTCGTGCCGACAAAACGTCAAATACAACCGGAATATTGTGTAACATTGTGCCTAAAATTGGTTGGAAAGTGCAACTCAAAAATAAAATAACAGGAGACAATAAATCTATGACCTATAAAATTGATATTAGCAATGCGGCATATTCTCTGGAATATGTAAATCGCCGGAATAAAACAATAAATGAAACATATAATAAAAAATATAAAACAGGTGAAGAAAAAGATAAGAATAATGATTTAGAAATTATACATGAATATTACCGTACAAAAGATAATAATTATTGTGAATATAATAAAATATATAGAAACAACAATTTATTACACGAATATTTCAATTTAGACGAACATCGCTTTTTTTGTGAATATATAAAATATAGTAACGGTTCTGATTATGTATT
>JAITBS010000075.1 GCA_031283515.1 Planctomycetaceae bacterium | reverse complement strand
ACTCTCAAGCCTTCGCCCAATGATATAAAAGAATCGTTGCTTACAAATATCACGGAGAAAAATCTGATAGCAATATCAATTTATCTTGCGGTTCGTCAGGTTTTTGATCATACGTGGATAAATGATCGCGATCAGTTTCTTTATCCGAATGACGGCTACAAGCGGGACAAACGTTTTCAAAATGATTGTTTAATTTTTACGTTATTTCACAGTCAAAATAAAGTGCAATTCAAAGACGGCATAAATAATTGGATTCCATTTAGAGCTAAAGAGGTCAAATCGAAAGCGAATTTTGAAACAGATTTTATGTATAATTTTCTACAAACACGCGGCAAGTTTAGCAAAGAGTCAAATGTTGTTTTTGAGTCTGGCAAAGCGTTATGGACATATTATCACGAAACAATTAAAACCGACGACAACGCCGACGTAAACGCTTCTCTCTACGATATTCGCGAATATTTCAAAGGTCGAACCAACGGCAGAATGAATACAAAATCAACCGATCAAAAATTCAACGAATTAGATCAAACGTTAAAAGACTCGCTTAAAAATCTTGCAGATGTTATAAAGCCGAAAGTTTATGAATACGATTTTTTACTGGAATGAGTCAACCGTGTTGTTTTCAAAAAATGCAACGTTAAATATTTTTTAATTTTTTCTACACTTTTTAATTTTTTACATTTTTTGTTTATGGACACGGTTCCTTTTCATTTTATGATGTTTGCGTTGGACATCTTACTTTTGGTGGGATTTTCTTTTTTATTATTCTGGAGATCGTCATACGGTCAATCGTCATCGCCGACAATTTACGATGGTTTGCCTTACATTCCGCGAACAACTACAATTGTTCAACGGCGTTGGTCTATATTTGTGGATTTTTTCAGTATTGCTTTGTTTGGATTTGTTGGTATTGCTGGAATCAGAGTCATTGCCAAAGTATTCGATACCAATCGGGGGCAATGTTTTATGGAAGGTTTGACTTATCATGGCAGTGTTTTTCTTCTTATTGCGGCAGGTTTCTTGTTCCGAAAACACCGAGTTATTGCCGCACTTTTTTCCTGTGTACTTGGGTTATTGATTTTTTGTATTGGTTTTGACATGCTTGTTTGGGAGCCTTATAGTCTTGTTGTTGAAAACTACGTTATTGAAACACCGAAGTTGAAAAAACCGCTTAAAATTGTTTTTGTTGCGGATATACAAACTGACCGAATCGGGCGTCATGAACGCCGAACTCTTAAAATGGTTCAAAAACAACAAGCGGATTTGATTCTTTTTGGCGGCGATTATTTACAGTATTATGAAGGAACACAAGGAGTTGCTGATTTACCGGAACGGTTTGACGATTTATTTAGAGAGATTCCGCTTACTGCACCGCTTGGAGTTTATGCCATTGACGGCAACATTGGACCCAATAATTTGTTCAAAAATACTGGAGTTGAAATGATTTCCGAATCAACAATTTTAGAAAATTTAGGATTGGAACAAGATTTAGGACTGATTGATTTGGTGTTGCTTTCGTTAAACGATTCGGCGGGAAGTGTTGGGGATCGCGGATTAACAGACACGGGAAATTTTATTGTTATGGTTGGGCATCGTCCTAATTTTGCAATCAAAGGGTTTCGTAGTGAACGTTATCCCGGTCTTGATGAAGGTTATCAGGATGCAAAGCGGGCACCGGATTTGATGCTTGCTGGTCATACACATGGAGGTCAAATTGTTCTTCCTTTTTACGGACCGATTGGATTTGGCGGTGATAGTTTTGTCAAGCAGACTCCGAGAAAAATGTTGGGTGGAATATTCACGTTTGAGAATGGAGGAACGCTAATCGTTACGCGCGGTAGCGGAATGGAACGCGGTTGGGCGCCGCGAATTCGTTTATTTTGTAAACCGGAAATTTGTGTTATCCATCTCGTCCCTGCCGGAGAAAATAAAGAAACAAAAAATCAATAAATCCCGTAATCTATCAGTGGAATTATTATTTTTTATTCTTCACCCCAAAGGGGTGAAATTTTCGTAACCGTAGGTCAAGCGAAGCGCGGCCTACGGTCAACATCTCTCCTCAACGTCGTCTGAAAGACGAAACTAAACGATTCAGATCGTACAACCAACGATTATTAAAATTCTGTCTTTCAGACAGAGATTTTTAGTTGTACGAGTCCGCAGGTCGAGAACCTGCGGTTATGAAAATCACACCCCTGTCGGGGTGAAAATCGAAAAACAAAAA
Organism: Planctomycetaceae bacterium; assembly: GCA_031283515.1. GTDB lineage: Bacteria > Planctomycetota > Planctomycetia > Pirellulales > Thermoguttaceae > WRKP01. The sequence goes on along the minus strand of JAITBS010000075.1, from coordinate 1,790 downwards.
TGCCGCTGATAGATTACAATTCTTTTAAGTTCGATATCGAATCGAAAAAATGAGACTTCAATCACCGATTGAAAAAATTATCGTAAGGGTATTGTCAGATTTTACTTGATACAGTAAACTAGATCATACCATTTGTTGAAGCGTTTTCAACTGGTTAGAATAGATTGACAGGAAGGTTTGCCGGATTATGACTCGCTCATTTATTGCTCCTTAATCCGGTTCCTTCGATAAATGTTGTGTGTTTATCCGGTCAATTCGATCTGAAACTTTTGTTTCTTTTATTCGCAAATTGTTGCGGAAATTTGATTCAACAAACCAAAAAATTGAGAACCATGAAAAAGAATTTTATTTTGTTTATGATTATGTTGTTTAGTGTTTCGTTATCGGCTGCGGCTCAGGATTGGACACTGAAACAAGGAAACGTCTGGTCACGGCAAGCCGGAGCTGTAAAACAGTCAACCGATAAACCGGATGACCGTAACAACAAAGAAACCATTCGGATTGAACACACCGGAAATGAAGATTGGGCACTCAGTGACGGTCATCGGATTCCTGTTACGCCGGGCGATGTGTTTGAACTTGCTGCTGATCTCAAATCCGAAGGAACCGGTGTTGCGTCGATTTCCGTAACTATCCGTAAAAAAGATGGTGAAGTTGTTCAATGGACTTACGGAACTAAAGAAATTCACGGTAAGAATCAATGGACTCCGCTCCGTACGAAATTTATGGTTCCGCCGGATGTCGAAACTATTGAACCGCGAATTACCGGTTACGCTCCCTTAACCGTTTGGGTTGACGGTTTTTCCGCAACAAAAATCGAATCACGGAATATTTCGGTTAAAGACGCCAAACCGGTTAAACTCGATAACCGTTTTTTGAACGTCGAAGTTGACCCGTCAACCGGAACTTTTTCCGTAACCGATAAACGGACAAACCGTATTTGGTCACCAACATCGGTTGAAGCGAAAAATTTTGTTGTTATTCCGAAACAGGATTCCTCCGAAGTTAATTCACAAGACACAAATTTCACCTTACTAAATACAGAAACATTAACCGAATACCGTGTTTCCGTAACACTTGAATCCGGTATTCCCGAACTTGTTCTTCGTCTTGACGGTCAAGGAGTGATGCCGTCACATCTTCATTATCCGCCGGCGTTTACATCAAAACACGGAGATCGGTTAATTGTTCCGGTTAATGAAGGAATCAGTTATCCTGTTGAGGAAAAGGATATTCGGGTTGGCAGGTTGATTACTTACGGCGGTCACGGAATTTGTATGGCGTTTTGGGGACACATTGACGACGCAACCGGAGCCGGAATGACCACAATTATCGAAACACCAGACGATGCCGCCGTCAATATCACCCGCAATCCGATTAATAATACAAAAAATAATGAAGATAAACTGTTACATATCAACGCCGTTTGGGAACCTTCGTTTAAGGAATTTCGGTATCAACGGGTTTTGCGTTTCGTATTTTTTGACAAGGGCGGACATGTTGCTGTTTGTAAGCGTTATCGGGATTACGCCAAGAAAATCGGGCTTTTTAAGCCGTTTACTGAAAAAGTGAAAACAAATCCGAATATTGATTTATTGCTTGGTGCGGTCAATATTTGGTATTGGGACAAAGATAAAGTTAAACTTGTCACAGAAATGAAAGAACTTGGTTTTGACCGGATTTTGTGGAGCAGCGGCGGCAAAGCCGAAGAACTCATCGAATTAAATAAAATCGAACACGTTCTGACAAGTCGTTACGATATTTATCAGGATGTTATGGATCCGGCGCAA
>JAITBS010000042.1 GCA_031283515.1 Planctomycetaceae bacterium | reverse complement strand
TGAAACTTCTTATCGGTTTCCTGAAACTTCTTGTCGGTTTCCTTAAACATTGCCCAGACCTTTTCAAAGGTTAAATCGCTAAAGTCGGGAGTTGATTTGTTTGTTGATTTCATTTTTTTATTTAATGTTAAGGGGTTATAGTAATAGCAAAATAACTCTGTAAAAAAATTACAATTATTCCAACTCACAAAAATATTTATCGACAATAATTTCCGTTAAATGATTGCCTATCTAAAATTTTTGAGATTTTCGATTTTCATGGTATTGTCGTTTTGCATGATTACAAAAAAGCCTTCTTGCCAAGCCGTCTTTATAACGTGTTTTTGAAAAACTGTTCCTGCCAACGCTCCGTAAATCACGCGTTTCTTTGCCGACAATTTGATGAATATTTTTGGAACTTAGCGACGTCAATTACAATGCTCGGCGTATTTTTCGTACATGTTTTCCATACACAGGTTTTGGTACAGGAGTTTGATCATCTGTAATATTTGGATCGTTTGGTTTGGCGAATGATTCAAACCCTTTCAAATCGGCTCGTTTCAGAAGTTTATCAATACGCATTTCAATTCGTGTCAGTTCTGAGCCTTCCTGTACAGTTACAAATGTATAGGCAACACCTTCACGTCCCATACGTCCGGTACGGCCAACACGGTGAATATAATCGTCACAAAAAGCAGGAATATCGTAATTGATAATATGCGAAATTCCCGATACATCAATACCGCGTCCTACCACATCGGTTGCGACAAGATACCGTAATTTTCCGGCACGAAATTGACTCATTACCCGATCGCGTTCTCCTTGTACCAAATCACCATGAATTGCTTCCAGACTATCGACTTGTTTTGAGAGAAGTTTTGCCAAATGATCCGCACCGCGTTTGGTTCGTGTGAAAATAATTGCCTGATTGGGTTGTTGTTCGTGAAGCAAATAAAGTAACGCATCGAATTTCCGTTCCGAATCAACCGTAACATAAAACTGCTCAATTGTATCAACGGCAAGATTTTTATTGGAAAAATCAAGAATTTCCGGCGATTTCATATATTTTTCCGCAAGACGGATAACTGGCGGCGGAAGTGTTGCGCTAAATAACAATGTTTGACGTTGGAGAGGAGTTCGTTTCAAAATTTTCTCGATATCGGGACGAAAACCGATATCAAGCATTCTATCGGCTTCGTCAAGAACAACCCATCTTAATTGATCCAGAGTAAGTGCGCGGCGGTTTATTAAATCAAGAATTCGCCCTGGTGTTCCAACAATCAGATCAATACCTTCACGAAGTTTTACGATTTGTTTCGCGAGCGGTTTTCCGCCGTAACAAGCGGTCAACCGAATATCACGCCCATAAGAAAGCCGAATCGCTTCATCACGCACTTGAACAGCAAGTTCCCGTGTCGGAACAAGAATAAGCGCAACAGGATCATCACCCGGCGGACATTCTTCAATAGTTTCAATAATTGGAATACAAAACGCTGCCGTTTTACCGGTTCCTGTTTGAGCCTGCCCCATAACATCGGCACCGTTTTTAACCAGTTTGAAAACACCGGACTGAATTGGTGTTGGTTCTAAATAGCGGACGATTTTTAATGCTTCCAGCATTGTTTCGGAAACTCCCAGTTCGGCAAAACCACTGACTTCCGCCTCAATATCTGCCGGATCAGGAATTTTGGACTCGATCAATGGTTGAACCTCGCCGCGATGTTGTTGAGATATCGGACGATAAACATCCTGATACTGATCTTCGTGATATTCATTTTGATTTCTGAAACCGAAATCTTTGGAAACAAAATCTTTGGGATTAAAATCTTTGGGATTAAATTTTTTGTGACTTAAATTTTTGGAACCTAAAGAATTTTTTCCTGTTTGTTGCAACGTTTTTACTTTTTCGGAATCTTTTTTGGTATCGGATTTATTTTTTGATTCGGGAAAATGTGTTTCCGTTTTTTTTTCAGAACAAGAATCCTGAGTTGCTGCCGGAATTTCACCGGACGTTTTCATTTTGTTACGTGAGTGTTTTTTCTTCTTCCGTACCGCAACCGGTTCTTTTTTTGTGTGGTTTATTTTCTGGGACTCCGTTGAAGAAGCGGGTTCTTTTCTTGAAAGTTCCCTTCCTGACGGTTCTTTTTTTTGAGATTCATTTTTGGGCAATGATTGACGATTTACCGTTGGAATATATTTTTTGTCCGGTGTTTTATTTGATACTTTATTGACAACTTTATTTGATACGTTATCCGATATCTTACCCAATACTTTTTCCGGTATTTTTTCCAGAATAATAAGCGGAACATATTCTCTTTTGTCCGGGTCCCAAACCATTTGTTCTTTTTTTGGTTTTAATGAAATGGCTGGTAAACTTGCTAATGTTACGGGAGCCATATTGTTTTTTGCGGGAATTTCCGGTTTGGGCGGATGATTTTTAGTACATTGTTTTTTGTTCGTTTTTTGTGACGAAATCACTTGGACTAATTCTTCATCCGTCGGAACCGGTGTTCGACCATAACTCGGAAGATTTAAGTCTTCGTCATCATTGTCGCCGTCAAATAAAGGGAATACCGTAACCGGACATGAAGTTTTTGAATTGTCGCTGCAATTTGTCGGAACATTTTTTTTGTTTCTTTTTTTTCCTGCATTGGCAGTTGAAGACTTTGATTTATTGTTCTTTACTGCCGGAGTTTCGCGAGCATTTTTTTGGGGCGGTTGAGGTTTTCCGTGAACCGGTTTTGGGGAATTTTCTACGATTCTAGAATCCAATTCACCCAATTCGTTCGGTTCAGCAAGTTCATCAGGTTCGCCAAAATACAAATCATCATCAGGACTCATATCTTCCCGATTATTTTCCTGATCTTCACTTTCGACGAATCCCCAACGGAAAGAATCGACATAATTGGCACGCCGTCTCCCGAAATGCCGTCGGGATTTTTTGCTGTTTCGTCTGTTATTTTCGTTCGAATTTTTTTTCTGAGCCATTGTTGATAAAATAAAGTTTTTCTAGTAAACGCAACAAAATATTGCGAAATTGTTAATAGGTTATTGTTAATATATTTGTTTGAATGGTTCTTTGATTTTTTTCAAAGTTTATTTTAAGGTTTATTTTATTGTTGTTTCGTCCCAATCGTCGAGGTTCCATTTGGGAACGGTAATTCCGAGTTGGGTAAGATATTCACATTCTTTTTGTTGCATTACGGATTGGTTTTCTGGAGTTTTGTCGTCAAAGCCGACCAAATGTAACACACCATGAATCACGTATAGCAACAGTTCTTCTTCCGGCAACCAACCAAATTCTCCGGCACGATTCAGGGCAACTTGAGTACACACCAGAATTTCCGCTTCAAGATGACCTTCGTAACGCCGATCAACAATTGGAAAACTAATCACATCGGTCGGATAATCATGTTTTAGAAAATCTCGGTTGTATTGTTGAATTGTGTCATTGTTAACCAAAATAACACCGAGTTTACCGTTTTGAATATTAAAATCGTCCAGAATTTTTTCACAAATCGTTCTAATTTTTTCGGTATCGACAACTAAATATTCCTGTTCATCAAGAACTTCGATTAGAAACGCATTTTTTTTACGGAGTGGCATCTTGTCCCTCATCTTTCTCATGGTCACCGGATTTTTCAACATTTTCATTGATTTTGCAATTTGGCAAAGTGTTTCGGAGTTTATCCACACCTTTTTGTGAAACGTTGGTATTTGTGATTGAAACTTCTTTGAGAGTCATGAGTTGTGCTAAATCATCAAGACCGGTGTCAGTCAATTTTGTTCGTCCGAGATGCAACCATTCCAAATGTTCCAGTGGAATTAATTTTACAATCACCGCATCCGTCAATGGGCATTGGTCGATATTCAGCCATATTATTGTTTTTGCCGACGCAAAATCTTTTAGAACCTCCAAACCGTTGTCGGTAATTTTTGTTGTATAAAGATTGAGACGTTTTAGATTTGGTAATGATTTCAACGCCGCGAGTCCGGTATCACCGAAGTTCGTTTGGCTAACATCAATATCTTCCAATGTCGATATTTTTGCCAAATGTTCGGCGGTGGTATTTGATATTGAGGTTTTACTTACTCGAATTTTTTTTAATTTATTGAGTTTTGGCAGATAAATTATTCCGTTGTCGGTAATTTTTGTACCGGTGAGAGTAAGTTCAACAAGACTGGGATTTTCCGCAACAATTCTTTCCAAATCGTCATCACTGGTTTCTGTATGATCGAGTTTAAGTTGTTTAATTGTTGCGGGTTTTGAGTGTGAGTGTTCCGCTGGTAAGGGTTTGCTTGGAGTTTGTTCCGTTTGCAATGATTCAGATGCAAGCGGTTCTGCTTCTGGTTTGGTAGTTTGCGTTTGGGAGCAACCTGTTAGGGACAAAAACAGAACAACAAAGAAAAAATTTTTCCAATAAAACGACATTTGAAACTTTATGGTTAAATAAGAGAAAAACTTGTAGTAAGAAATTATAAAGTATTTGTAGTATATCAGTTGAATTTTTTGAATTGGTTTACGGTTGTCAATTCAAAGGTAGGCGACCTTTCGCCGAAGGGTTTTAAATAATACAATACAATAAATCCACGGACGCAACGGTTGGGCTTAGTATTGTGTTGTACGCCGTGATGAGTCCTTCATTTCCGTCCGTCACCAGGGGCAATACGGCTATTGCCGTATTGTTTAAAACGTTTCGGCGAAACGTTGAGTACCTTTTGAGTTCCATTGGTAAACAAGTTGACGAAGCTTCCACTGATATATTACAAGTATTTTTATTTTACCTTTTCAAAGAATAAAATGAATCGGGGAGAGGAAAAAAATAGAAGATTCTCTATTATTTTTCCGGCAATGTGTTGTTTTTCTAAAGCGTAATACAGTACACGGTTACAAACGTCTCTTTTTTTTTGTATCTATTCAGTCACGTTTTTAATTTTCATCTTCTCTCCGAAAGGGGTACGATTTTCACCTCGAAGCGGTGCGATTTTCTTTACCGCAGGTCAAGCGAGTAGTTGATAGTGGAGAGTTGATAGTGGAGAGTTCGCAAGCGGAATAATAACGTTTTGGTAATACTCCGCTTGCGAACAAAAACACGGGTGAGTTTGGGAAAATAACGGGTGATTTTTCACAAAACTCAGGTGTGTTTTCGCAAAACTCAGGTGTGTTTTCACAAAACTCAGGTGTGTTTTCACAAAACTCAGGTGATTTTTCACAAAACTCAGGTGATTTTTCACAAAACTCAGGTGTGTTTTCACAAAACTCAGGTGTGTTTTCGCAAAACTCAGGTGTGTTTTCGCAAAACTCAGGTGTGTTTTCGCAAAACTCAGGTGTGTTTTCGCAAAACTCAGGTGTGTTTTCATAAAACTCAGGTGTGTTTTCATAAAACTTCAGATGATTTTTCACAAAAAGCAAGGGTCTTTGGACAAAAGACAAGGGTCTTTAGACAAAAGACAAGGGTCTTTAGACAAAAGACAAGGGTCTTTTCACAAAAGACAAGGGTCTTTAGACAAAAGACAAGGGTCTTTGGACAAAAGACAAGGGTCTTTGGACAAAAGACAAGGGTCTTTGGACAAAAGACAAGGGTCTTTTCACAAAAGACAAGGGTCTTTGGACAAAAGACAAGGGTTTTGAGGCAAAAAGCACGGGTTTAAATGTCAGTACACTGG
>JAITBS010000041.1 GCA_031283515.1 Planctomycetaceae bacterium | reverse complement strand
GCGACACTATTCACTATTCACTCATAACTATTAACTAAAACCGACTGCATTCTCAGGTGAAAATGACGCAATTTCAGGTGAAAATGGCGCATTCTCAGGTGAAAATGGCGCATTCTCAGGTGAAAATGGCGCATTCTCAGGTGAAAATGGCGCATTTTCAGGCGGAAATGGCGCATTTTCAGGCGGAAATGGCGCATTTTCAGGCGGAAATGGCGCATTTTCAGGTGGAAATGGCGCATTTTCAGGCGGAAATGGCGCAGGTTAGTTAATAGTTGATAGTGAATAGTGAATAGTTGCGCAAGCGGAGGCAGCCAACGTTTCGCCGAAACGTTTTAAACAATACGGCGTAGCCGACTTGCCCCTGTTGACGGACGGAAATGAAAAACCAACCGTTGCGATCGTGGGTTTATTGTCTGTATTATTTAAAACCCTTCGGCGAAAGGCCGCCTACCGCCATTGGAATTATTTAATATAAATCGTTACTACATTAAAATAATGAATGTCCAAAAGTATATTATCCGAAAATACCGATGCGAAAAAGTATCCACAAAGCGTTTAGGGTTTCTTTTTGATTAATTTTGGAAGAACCGAAACGGCGATCAACAAAAACAATTGGTACTTCAGCAAAAGTGGCACCCAATTTTTTGAGTCGGTATAAGATTTCTTCCTGAAACGAATATCCTTTCGAAATAATTTTTGTTTCGTCGAGTTTTTTTAGCAGCTCAACTCGGTAACAACGAAAGGCACCGCTATTATCTTTTGTTTTCAGACCGAGAAAAAATTTGGCGTAAAGGTTGATACAACGACTCATCATTTGGCGATAAAACGGCCAACCTTCAACTCCGCCGCCCAATACATACCGTGAACCAATTACCACATCAAAACCTTGTTCCCCTTCTTCTGCTTTGGAGCGGATTGCCGGAAGATAACGAGGCGGATGACTCAAATCGGCATCCATATTCAGAAGAAAATCATAGTGATTCTCAACGGCATATTTCATTGCGGCAAGTATTGCGGAACCGAGACCGAGTTTACCGGATCGGCGGAGTAATTTCAAACGCGGTTCCGTCTGCATCTGTTCCGCAACCCAATCACCTGTGCCATCCGGTGAATTGTCGTCAATAACCAAAAGATCAACATCAGGAGCTGCTTCGAAAATCTCTTTTGCAATCAAAGGAAGATTTTCACGTTCATTGTATGTTGCCAGCGAAATTAAAAAACGCGACATTGATATGAAAGGTGGAAAAATTGGAAATGTAACAAATTATTTTGTGACGAGTGTTGTGTACTCTTTCGGGGACAAGCCGCCAACCACTCAATAATTACAAAAAAATTGACACCAACGCCAAACGTAAATATTAAGACGCGGAAAAATAATACACAGACACTTTACCATAACATCATAACAAAAAATCAAAATTCAACAACCTGTTCCGCAAAATTTGAATTGTTAGAGATGCCCAGTAGATAAAAACCAGTTGGTAAACGGAAGGAAAACTGTCCGCAGATTACGCAAATTAACGCAGATTATTATTTTCAGTCTGTAGATTATGCAAATTAACACAAATTAGTCTGTAATATTTTCGGCGGAAATTTTTTTAGAGTGCGAACGACACTAAAAAACAAAATACACGAAAAAGTCAAAACAACAATTTTGGTAATTTTCATGATTTCGTATGTTTTGTACTTTCAAAAAAATTCCGCCGAATAATTACACCGTGAGTGATATTTCAAGGAGAATCCATCAAATAAGATAGAAACCATTTGAATTATTCATTCTCAACGATTTTATTTTTCATTAGTTGTTTTTGTAATTCAGCTGCGGTCATTAACGAAGCGGAGATCTTTTTCGTTGTTTTCTTTTTTTTAGGAGGAAAACGCCGAATCGGATAACCGTCATCGTCATATTCTTCATGAATTGCGTTGTCCTCCGGTTCATTGGGACTATCGTTGTATTCGATGTTCCAATCGTTGTCCAGATCATTTTGTTCCTTGTTTGCTGCCGCCGGACTTTTTTCACGCACCAACCGAATACCGTCACCCAAATCTTCACTTTCAAGAAAATCTTTCGGCGAATCATATTGAATCAAATTAACATCATGCGAGATTTCCACTAAAAACCGGCTGTAAATCACTGACGAAAATGAACCGCGAAAATCACGGCGTTCCGCACGGCTGAGCCGAAGTTCTTCCTGAGTCCGTGTTATACCGACAAAAAATAATCGGCGTTCTTCTTCGATTTGTTGGAGTTGGTTGTCAGTCCGTTCGTGCGGCAGAATACCCTCCTCAATCGCAATAATGTAAACAACCCGAAATTCAAGCCCTTTGGAGGCATGTAAGGTCATTAGAGAAACTCGTTCTGTGTTCTTATCAAGATCGTCCACATCGTTCACCAATGCGGCTTGTTCCAAAAATTCCGACAAGGAATCAGAAGGTAATAAATCACTGTTTTCTATTACAGGAACTGTTTTTGTATCAAATTCATGGGCGACGGTTAAGAGTTCTTCAATATTTTCGAGACGTTCTTGGTCTTCTTCGGATTGGGCGTGGAGATATTGTTCCAGATAACCGGTCTCATCCAACACAATACGAATCAACATTTCGACCGGATATTCCTTTGATGAAATCTCTGTAATCCGATCCATCATTTTAACAAAATCAGTTATTGCTCGTTTGGTTTTAGCGGCAATACCTGTAAAATGATTGATATTTCGGGCAACTTCCAGAATTGGCAATCCTGATTGTGTTGCTTTATCGGTTAATTTTTTGAGAGTTGTTTTACCGATTCCGCGTGCCGGTTCATTGATGATCCGTATCAGGGAAACTGCATCCAGCGGGTTATACACAACCCGTAAATACGCCAGAATATCTTTAACTTCTTTCCGGTTAAAAAATTCGAGACCGCGTATTAACTGAAACGGAATTTTATGACTTCGCAATGCGTGTTCTAGATTCCGTGATAAGGAGTTCATGCGGTAAAAAATTGCATAATCACTTGGTTTTCGTTGATCGTTTTGAATTTCTCCTGCGATTTCTTGAGCGATAAATTCTGCTTCTTCCTGCTGATTGGCGCAACGAACAAGTCTTACTCGAATTCCTGATTGATTTTCTGTAATTAGTTTTTTCTTTTTGCGGTAAATATTGTTCTCGATCAAGGTGTTGGCAACAGACAAGATTTGCGGAGTGCTGCGGTAATTTTGTTCGAGACGGATTATTTTTGTATTCGGAAAATCTTTTTCGAAGTCGAGAATATTCATCATATTCGCACCGCGCCAACCGTAAATGGATTGATCAGGATCACCGGTTACGGCAAGATTGGGGTGATCTATCGACAACGCTTTGGCAATAAGATATTGAACGGTATTGGTATCTTGATATTCATCAACTAATATGTAACGAAAACGATTGTCTAAAATTTTTCGGATTTCGGGATTATCATGAAGTAAAACCGCAACATGAAGCAACAAATCATCAAAATCAACTGCATTAGTACGGCGGAGTTCTTTTTGGTAAGACGGATAGATTTCTTCGACAATTTTACCGAGTTGACTTTCTTCGTTTGCCGTATAAAATTCCGGCAACACCATATTATTTTTTGCCCAACTAATTGATGCTGCAATACGTTGAGGTGTAATACCTGGCGGCACTGTATTTCCGGCGATAATTGTTTTAATGAGACGGAGACTTTCATCGGAGTCATAGATGGTGAAATTTTCTTGAAGGTCGGACATTTGGGCATAGCGCCGTAACAAATACGCACTGAATTTATGAAACGTACCGATCCAGACGGAACGGTTGGGTGCTAGAAATTCGAGTCGTGTTTTCATTTCATCGGCGGCTTTGTTCGTGAATGTAAGAGCCGCGATCTGCGATGTTCCAACTCCCTGATGCAGCAACGCCGCAATACGGTGTGTTACAACACGTGTTTTCCCGCTTCCGGGTCCGGCAAGAACAAGAAGTTGCCCTTCCTTAAACCGCACAGCTTCCCGTTGCGGTTCGTTCAAATTTTCAAGAAGATAATTTGGTATGATGTTATCCACAAATGTTACATAAATAAATTTGTCTTTTTGTAATTGTTTATGAAATATTAAATGATGTTAACCATTCACAACAATAAACCCAAAAGTAATTTTTCAGCAGAATTTTATGTGAACTATATTGATAACATAAAAAAGGTACATAATCAAGAGGTAGGCAACGTTTCGCCGAAACATTGCAACGATTGGTTTTTTAATTGTGCTGTACGCAGTTTGTTTTTCATTTCCGTCCGTCAACAGGGACAAGTCGGCTATCGCCGTTATTGTTTAAAACCTTTCGGCGAAAAGTTGACGACCGCCATTGGAATTGTTTAATACAAATCGTTACAACATTAAAATAATGAATGCCCAAAGTATAATCTGCGTTAATCTGCGGACGAATCCGCGAAAATCAGCGTTAATCTGCGGACGAATCAGCGAAAATCTGCGGACTAAAAAGTCATCATGAGTCCGAATTGACCGGTGTGAGCGGTGGAATGTTCACCGAGATCGAAGTCGTAGTCGGCAAATAATTTTGTACGTTTACCGATGTTGAAATCACCGCCGAAACCGAGATTCAACGTGTTACGCCCAAGATTGACACCGTTTAAGACTCGGTGGTTGTTGCCGCCGACAAGGGATGTTCGGGAAATTCCGTACAAATCACCGCCAACCTGATAACCATATTGTAACCGTGTTCGCAAGTTCTTGTAACCCGAATTAATTCCGATTCGTAACACC
>JAITBS010000431.1 GCA_031283515.1 Planctomycetaceae bacterium | reverse complement strand
AAGACAGAATTTTAAAAATCGAAGGTGTAATTCAGATCGTTCAGTTTCGTCTTTCAGACGATGTTGAGGAGAGATGTTGACCGTAGGTCGCGCTTCGCTTGACCTACGGTTATGAAAATCACACCCTTTCAGGGTGAAGACCCCCAAACAGAAATTCCACTGATAGATTACGAAAATGAGTCATTTTCCAGTTGGAAATGACTCCTTTCCAGTTGAGAATAACTCGGTTTTACCAAAGAATAAGCCGGTTTGACAAAGATTTTGGGCAATACAGAAAGAAAAATCGCCGCAATTGCTTTGGCATTACCCATTTGGTAGGGCTGATTTATGTTGTCCTTTCAGAACGTAGGAGGAAAAAATCCTACGGATAGATTCCCTTTTTTTAAATTTTGAAAATACGATGAAAAATTATTTTATTTTGTTTGTTTTTCTTTTGCCTTTTATTTTCGGTTGCGGTGCGAATCATCTGAAAGTAAAAGGAACTGTCAAATTTGACGACGGAACTCCCTTGACTTCAGGCGGCGTGACGTTTACGAATTTACCTTATCAAGCCAGTGGAGTGATTAAGTCCAACGGAAGTTATGAACTGTACGAGCAGAAACTGGGAGATGGAGTTCGACCGGGCACGTACCAGGTAACAGTTTCAGCAACAACAGGCGGCGGTAGTGATGGTATTCCGTTTGTTTATTTGGTGGATCCGAAGTTTGAGAATCCGTCAACTTCCGGTCTGACCTGCGAAGTTAAAGGAAACACCGTATTCAATATCACGGTTACCAAACCGGCAAAGTAATTTTGCGGGTTATTATTCAGCGGCATTTTTATTGTTGATTCTTCACCCTTGCGGAGTGAAGCTCGAAAAACAAAAATGCCGCTAATATATTACAACTTTTGATAAAAACAGACAATTACTTGTGTTCGTCTCCGCTATGAACTAACGAAAATACCCCGCTCTTTATCCGGTTTTGAAATCTGATATAATGCCGACATCTTTGTTTTTAACTTGAATGCCGACTTTAATGAGTTACGCTCAACTCCTATCAATAGATTTGCCCAAAGATTGGGTATGAAAGGAAACTTTAGAATAATGGATGCCGTATTCGCTCTTTTCGGTGCTGCTGCAACAGAGCCGGTTACTTCAACTTGGTCAACAGTTGGAACGGTAACAATCAATGTTTTACTGGTGATTCTCGGAATTAATGCCTTAATTATTGTCCATGAATTTGGTCATTTCGCCGTAGCGCGTCTTTGCGGTGTTCGGTGTGAGAAATTTTATATCTGGTTCGATTTTTGGGGGCTTAAATTTTTCAAATTCAAGTGGGGCAATACCGAATACGGACTTGGTTTGTTTCCGTTGGGCGGTTACGTTAAAATGCTCGGACAGGAAGACAACCCCGGTGAATTACGTGCCGAAATTGCCCGTGCCCGACTCGCCGCTCAATCTGCTCAAAAAACCGGAACAGAATCAGAATCAGAAAAAACTCCGCCCAATACCAACTCCCAAAATACCCGCTCCGAAAATTCCACTGTAAATTCTGCAAATTCTAACGCCGTCAATACCAACACCGAACTTCCCGCTTCCGGTGATCTCGAAAAATTAAATGAAGCAGTGTTCGCACCGGACAGTTATTTAGCCAAAAGTGTTCCGCAACGTTTAGCAATTATTGTTGCGGGAGTGGCGATGAATTTTTTGTTTGCGATTGTTTGTGCCACTGCGGCGTACATGGTCGGTATTGAAGAAACGGCTCCGTCGGTCGGCAGTGTTGTGTCCGGTTCGCCGGCATGGGAAGCCGGTCTCCAAACCGGTGATAAAATCGTTGCCATTAACGATTCGCCGGCTCGTGTGTTTACGGACATCACGATGGCAATGGTCGGCAGTTCCAACGGAGTCAAATTGACGATTGAACGGCAACTGCAAAACAACAATCCCCAATCTCAAACTCCCCAAATAATTGAGAAAACAATTATTCCGCGCAAACGGAAAAATGATTTGGCGCCCATGATTGGAGTTGGTTCGTTGTCGACTTTAAGTCTGGCGTCTGCGGAACAACCGGTGCTCCAAGACCTTGAAAAATATTATCCGAATGAGTTGTTACAGTCGCTGAAAAAACCGAAGCTGCGTCTCCAAACAGTTGATGGTATTCCGGTTGAAAATTATAACGAATATATGGATGTTCAGTTAAAACATTTTGACCAACCGATTTTATGCCGGTTTGGCGATACAGGCAAAGAAAACAAAATCAGTAATGTCAATGACGATTCTATTGAAGGATTGGTGCCGGCGATTCCGATGAAAGAAATTGGTATTCGTTTCAAAATGGGAACGATTGTCTCGGTGTTACCGGATTCTGACGCTGCCGAAAAAGGAATCGAAGCCGGTGATACGATATTGAGTCTTGATGGAGTTACGGATTTTGACCCGCTGAAATTACCGCAAATGATCTTGCAAAAAGTTAATGAAAACAAAAATTCCGTTCAACTTGTTGTTCGCAAAAAAGACGGTCAAGAATCGGCAATGGACATTGAATTAAAACCTGTACGGATAATTCCCGAACTTAGTTTTTTTTCGATGAAAGATCCTGTCGGCAGTACGGCGTTGGGTTTGGCGTGGGAGGTCGAACCAATTATCGAAGCGATTACGGAAAACGCATCCGAAGACGCAAAACAGTTACCGATAGGTGTCAAAGTTACCGCTGTTAAGTTGCTGAACGCTCAACCGATTCTCAAGAAAAATTCTTTCAGTGTTAGCGACGAGGACGGGGTTCAGTTTCAGAAGATTGGCGACCGTGTTGATATTCCGTATGTTTTCTGCAAAATGTTACAGATTGCGGAGCCAATTCCCTTGACCGCCGAACAAAAAGAAACCGGTGTTGCTGAAAAAATTGTTTCCGTGCGTTTACAAATCGAAGACGAAAAAGGAAACACCAAGACGTTTAATTTACCGGTTTTGGATTCAAAAGATTGGTTTAATACGGCTGATCGCGGTCTTCGGTTGAGTATGGAAACATCGGTGATTCGGATCGGCGATTTTAGCGAAGCACTTGCGCTTGGTACTGAAAAAATGATTTATAGTTCTTTTTCAATTTACCGTACACTGGTGGCGTTGAGCAACGGCAGTGTTTCACCTCGTGCGCTTGGAGGTCCGGTTGCTATTGTCCAGTTAGCGTACATGTTTGCAGCCAACGGTCTGGGTTCTTATTTGATGTTGCTCTGCCTGATCGGTGCCAACCTCGCCGTTATCAACATTTTCCCAATGCCGCCGTTGGATGGCGGACATGTTGTGTTTTTGCTTTACGAAGGGATTGTTCGTCGTCCGCCCAATGAAATTATTCAAGCGGTATTGAGTTACTTTGGTTTGTTCCTGATTTTGATCCTTATGTTCTGGACATTGTCGCTCGACTTCACTTGTATCCCAAGACTTTGATTCTTTGTAATTGTTTCAACTTTTTTTTATTACACTTACGATAAAATGTTTTCAGGTATTATTGAATCATTAGGAACGGTGTCGGACATTATTATGGAACCGCCCGGCTGCCGTTTGGTTATTGAGGAAACAAACATCGCAACAGCAACCAATATTGCGGATAGTATTTCGGTCAATGGTTGTTGCCTAACGGTTATTGACAAAACAAATCAAACATTTACATTCCAAGCCGGACCGGAAACATTGGCACGAACCAATCTTGGTTTGTTGGTCAAGGGAAGTCCGGTCAATCTCGAGCGTGCTCTTCAACTTGGTGATCGATTGGGCGGTCATTTTGTATCCGGTCACATTGATGGTTTGGCGGAACTTGTTCGGATTGACGATCACGGTGATTGGCAAGATTATTATTTTTCCATTCCCAAAGAATTAGCAATTCAGATGGCGTCAAAAGGTTCTGTTGCTGTTGACGGTGTTTCGTTGACATTGGTACGTTGCGACCGCGAACTATTTAGTGTTGCCCTCATTCCGTTCACGCTCAAAGTTACCACACTTGGCAGCAGGAAAACCGGCGATAAAGTTAATATCGAAACCGATATTTTGGCAAAATATGTTCAACGTCTTCTGGAAGCCAAAGAATGGTAAAACTGCTCAAAAGGCAAGCAATTCTTTCATTGAAGGGTTGCAACGGTTGACTTGTACTCGACTCCAACAGGCAATGCCTCGCCTACCTACAGAATAGATACTATTTTTTCCCAAGCAGACGTTGGTGTTGAAAAAATTCGGTCAGGATTGCTCCACAGGACTCGGCAAGGACTCCGGAAATCACTTCACAACGATGATTGAGCCGACTGTCTCCAAGTAATGAAAAAAGCGAATCAACTGCTCCAGCTTTGGGATCAACGGCTCCATAGACAACTGTTGGAATTCGGGCTTGCAGAATCGCCCCAGCACACATTGAACACGGTTCCAACGTAACATAAAGAATACAATCGTCAAGACGCCACGATCTAAGAGCTTCAGCAGCTTGGGTAATAGCAATCATTTCGGCATGTGCTGTCGGATCGTGTAGCTGTTCACGCTGATTGTGTGCCGACGCAATCATTCGAAGTTCACGATGCAAAATCACCGCCCCAACCGGAACCTCGTTCTCCTCCGCAGCATGTTGCGCCTCCTGTAACGCAAAACGCATAAAATGTTCATGAGAAGGATCGTATCGGTTCATATCGTTTTAATTCGTGCAGAAATAGGTTGATTTTTGCGTGAATCTTTTTTGACTCTTCGCAAGTAGGCAAGTAATGTCTTTGTTTCGGATAAAATCCGAAACGTTTCAATTGAGAGTCCTCGACAAAATAAAAGGTAATTTTTTACCGTGTGAATAACCCAAAAAAACAAAAGATTGGCTCCCGACACCTTTCATTTTAACG
>JAITBS010000504.1 GCA_031283515.1 Planctomycetaceae bacterium | reverse complement strand
CTGTTCGCCGCCATTTAGAACGAATTCAACATCAATCCAATAAACGAAATTAATATTCGTAACTGCTTCACACTGATTCCAGGGCAATTGTCTATTTTATTAATCGCTCAAATATATCCTTCAAATTGTCCGCAGATTCCGCTGATTGTCGCAAATATTTTGCCCGCAGATTGTTGGAGATTCTTTTTTTGAGAATAACGAAACAGAAAAAAAGAACAAAACAGACGAAAAGTTCGGGGATTTTATTCAATTTCAATAAACGTTTTAAAAAATCTGTGAAAATCTGCGGACTAAAAAAATACAAATATCTATGTTCTCTGCGAACTCTGTTGATAAAAATAGACAGTAACTTTGTATTGTGTGTTTTTACATGCCGACTATTTTATTTTCCTATTGTTCTGATGTTAGTGTGTAACAGTATGTCAATTGGACATTTTGGGTAATGATTCTTTTTTTTTCTCGTAACATATTGTGTAATCGCAAGAATACCAACATGTTTGCGTCAATTCGTGAAAGTGAGGAAATTTTGTAAGAGTTGTAAACCCAATTTTCCGGATTTTTCGGGATGAAATTGTGTTGCAATAATATTGTTATGCCTGAGAACGGAGGCAAATGTTACACCGGCATAATCGGTTTGCGCCAGAATGTGAGAAGAATTATCCGGTACAGGATAATAACTATGAACAAAATAAAAATCACTTTGATTCGTAATTTTCCGAAAAAAAACAGATTCCGCATTTTCCGGTAACCAACAAACACCGTTCCAACCGATTTGCGGAACTTTATCCCAAAAATTAGTCGGCGAAAAACGTACAACACGCCCCGGTATTAAACCAAGCATTTCTGTTCCGTTGTCCTCTTCGGAAAAATCGAGAAGAACTTGCATACCAACACAGATTCCAAGTAAAGGAATTTCACGCCGTACAATATCACGAAGCGCATCATCAAGTCCAAAATTCCGAAGATTTCGCATTGCAGCACCTGCAGCACCAACACCCGGAAAAATAACCCGTTCCGCTTTGGCAACTATTTTCGGATCAGAAGTAATCGTTCCTGTTACACCAATTGTTTCCAACGCCAATTGGACACTCGTTAAATTGCCCGCCTTATAATCAATAATCGCAAACATGAAAAATAATCAAAGTTAATAATGGAACATATTACAAGTAGATTACACCATAATATCAATAATATCATTCGTAAACAAGGTACAAAATTATTATCGTTATCATATTTATTGGTCACGACGGATTTTCAATAAATCAATTCCATAAATATAACCGAAACAACAACAACAACAACAACAACAAATTACCGGCTATTCTTTGGCATAACTTAACACCTTGACGACATCTTGTTCTTGGTCGAGTTGCGGTATTTCAATTTGTGCAATACCATTCAACGCTCCTGTAAAACGGAACGTGTTTTGTAACAAATTATTGAGTTGTTTCTCTCTTGCGCTCCAATGTCTGTGCATATCTGATTGTTCTTTTTCGTATCCTTTTTTGATGTCTCGAAATCCTTGAACAACTTGACCAATAAGAGCGCGAAACTCACTGCTCATAAAATAATCATAAAGAGCGTGCATTTTTTCGCCTTTATTTTCCTGTGAAGTACGGACTTCGGAAATACTTAATAAACTTTCACGTAAAAGCAATGTCAAACCTTTAAAATCATTGTAAGAACATATCCATACCCCTTTTCGTTGGTGAATTTCTTTGTTGTCTTTCGGCATCGTAACAGTAATGATTACAGGAATTTTTGGTGTTGAGTTATCTATTGTATCAACACGGAGCATATCATCGTTCAACTTGCCGATCCAACTTTCATCAAAATTTTGCGTTCTCTTACACTCATAAACCATAACACCAACTTCATTGCCCGACCTGCTAATAACACGTTGATGAATATCCGCACCGTAAGCCCCTTTGTTGACTGCTGAGACATTGTCCAACGGGAATGTCCTACGCAAAAATTCCTCCACCACCAGTTCCAACGCTTCACCTTGTAATTCTTGGGAATTTTGTTCCGCTTTTCTTTTCATATCTTCATTAATGTTCTTCTGCTTTTCCAAGAGTTCACTCAGTTGTTCTAACTTCAGTTCCTTTTCACGAATTTTCAACGCATATTCGTCTTCTGAATTTTTCTGAATTTTTTGTTTCTCTTTTTCCAAGTATTCCTGCATATCGTTTTTTTCTTTTTCCAAACGTTCTTTGTCTTGTTTTTCCCGTTCTTCGGTTTGTTGTTTCATTTTTTCCCGTTCCATTTTCAGGATTTCATTTAACTGTGTTTGCATATCGGCTTGTAATTTATCAGCGAGTTCGTTTTTCTCTGTTTTTAGACGTTCGATTTCCGCTTTCGTTTTGTGTAACTCTTTGACTTCATCTGATTTTTGCTGCACTAATTCCTGCAGCACTTTTATTTGTTCAGATTTTTCTTCTTCAATTTCTTGCTTCATTTTTTGACGCTGTTCTGTTTCAAATTTATCTTTTTCCGCTTTAATAGCTTCACGAAGTTCTTTCTTCGCTTGTTCTTTTTGCTTTTCCTGCTCTTCTTCGATTTGTTTCCTTTCGTTTTTCAATTCTTCTTTTTGCCGTTTAAGATCAATTTCATTCTGTTCTTTTTGCTTTTCTTGTTCTTCTTCAAATTTCTTTTTAATATGTTGCAGATTTTCTTTTTCGCGTTTCATCTCTTCCTCACGCAATTGGTTTTCTTGACTCAACTTCTCTGCTTCCATTTGATATTTTTGTACAAGTAAGACGTTTTCGGTATTTTTTGCCGCAAAGGTCTCTTGTAATTCTTGCTTTCGCTTATTTTCCAACAAACGCTGAACAACCGCAACAAAAAATACAACCAATAAAGCAATTATCGAAATTGTTATTAATTTACCGGAATTTGCCTTCTGTAAATCTTGCAGTTGTTTTTCAAAAGTGTTGTTTGCCTCTTTAAGCACCGTTATTTCCTTATCATAATTTTGTTTAAGTGTTTCTTTTGTTACGGCAATCTGGGCATTAACTTTTTCTTCTACTTGCTGTTGTAAGTTTGCCGTTTTTTGTTGCAGAATTTTTTCTTGTTGAGCAAGTGCAGCCTCTTTTGCCGCCATTTGGGTATTGACTTGTTCTTCTATTTGTCGTTGTATATCGGCAGATTGCTGTTTTAGAGAATTTTCCTGTTGAGTCAGTGCTTGCTCTTTTTCTCGATATTTCGCCTCAACTTGTTTCGCCAGAACGTCGCCAACATTGATTTCATTACCACACTTGGGACAATGAACCAAATTTGTCTCCATCGCATTACTTGTTATGGAAAATGTAAACAGAAGTAATACGATAACAATAAAAAAATATTTAACTGTCATAGGATTATTTGTGATATTGTAATATATCAGTGAAATTTTTTGTTTTTCGATTTTCACCCCGACAGGGGTGTGATTTTCATAACCGCAGGTCATCGACCTGCGGACTCGTGTCGATAACAAATCTCTGTCTGAAAGACAGAATTTTAATAATCGAATTGCCGGTTTAATGATTGGGCTCATTTCGTTTCGCCTTTCAGGCGATGTTGATGTGAGGTATTTACCGTAGGTCGCGCTTCGCTTGACCTACGGTTATGAAAATTCCACCCCTTCGGGGTGAAGAATCAAAATAATAATTCCGCTGATAGATTACAAAAAAACGAGTTTTTAGAAGTTCCCAATAGATAATTTGAATTTTTATCTTTTGTTAATTAATGTAAAATACCTAAACATGAAATATTACAAATTTTTGAAAGGAAAATCCAATGGGAATATGGTGTATTTTTCATGAACATTCTGAAGAGGAAAT